>JAFUIY010000088.1 GCA_017473925.1 Clostridia bacterium
CTGGAATCTGTACCAGTTCATAGGTGAATTGAGAGCTGTTGAATAAATCTCATTGACAAATTCATTATCTGCAGACTGCCCGAACCTGCAGCCCCAGAGTCTGCCGTTATGCTCTGTAACATAATCGAGTACAGGCATTTTTCTTTCAACAACTCCGCTTTTTTCGGTATAAACAACATCAATACTTCCTTGCAGATAAATGTCCGTATCGGTTACATACTCAATAAGATATGCACCGTTCATCTTATTGGTGTCGCTGATGAAAACAACATCTCCTGCATTAAAATCTTTGGCATGATAAACAATAGTTCCATCTTCAGTGCTTTCAGTTGGCATGGGGACTCTGATAAGGGAAGCAATCATACCTTCCCAGCCCTTTTCCTCACCGCAGTATCTCTCAAGAACAAAGCCTTTATCCGATTCTTTCCATACATACTGACCGAGTTCATACTCTGCATCAGCTGAATAATAATCACAGTTATCCACTGATTCTATATTTGCAGGTAAAAATACTGCACTTGAACCGAGAATAACCGCCTTGTCCGTTTTTTCAACAATTATCCCGTCATCTTCTTTTACAGGAAGCTTTATTATTACTCCCGAGGGAAATGCATACAGCATATTACCTATGCGAAGCAATTTGTTGTTTTCACATCCGGTAATGTGTGTATAGTGCTTTCCGTAAAAGAATTCACCACGCTCAGTCAGAACACCGGGAATATCATTCACATAAACAACCGAGCAGGTATCTGCAGGTAATGCAGCAAGCTGCCTCTGATTACCATTGATTTTATACATAAGTTCTTTTCTTGGTCTTCTTGTACTGAGAACAGGATAATCATCAGCTGTCATGTTAAGAATATCCGAAAATTCATTTTCAGATATTCTGAAATGCTTGTTAAGGCCGCCGAATGCATCAATCATCTGAACATTTTTTGCAATCGGCTGTTGATAATTTAAAATACCCATATCATCACCACTTAAAATTCTGTCCTTTCGGCATATGTGTTCTGTTATAAAATGCTGAATATTTCCTGTATGCATTTTCAAAAATATTCATTTCATTGTTATATCTGTTGAGCTCACCGACACTCTTGTCAATCTGTGCACACAGATATGATATATATAATTCACAGTAAGGCTCAGGAACAATAAGCACGGTTTCACCGTCATATGAATCAAAATCAATTACCTGTTCCGTACCTTCACTTGTGTCATGTATTTCCAATTTAATTATTTCATCAAGTGTTCTCAGCCACCTTACAGCGTTCTTTTCACTGAGAGAACATCCCTGTCTGAGGCTTTTTGCAGTCTCAATCACTTCTTTTATTTTCATATTTTCACCTTTTCCCTATTGAAAAAGAGGAAGAGTGTTCCCACTCTCCCTCCGAAAATCATTTACCGTCTCTGGCATCAATAACGTTTGCCTTCGAGAGTTCGTATTCCTCGGCTTTCGCCTGATTTTTAACAGAAGCATTATATGCATCTGCAACATAACGAGGCACCTTGACTGTTTTACCTCTCTGGATGAGGTATGTTTTTCCGTTGACGGAAATAAATTCATCAGGCTGATGCTTTTCGCCCTGAATACGGGGAATAGTAAGCTTCACCATATCATTTGCGCCCACAACGGGAGCATCAATCTGATTTACAGGCTTTTTATCTGCCATAATTCAACATCCTTTCTCAGTTGGCTTCATCAATTCCGGAGAATGAAGAGCCGCATTCAACACGAAGAATATATTCGGGAATAAGAATCTTTGCACCGTAACCTGTACATTTCCAACCGATAGTAGCTCTCTGCTCGAGAGGGTCTGCTGTACCGCCTGAGCCCTTAGCCTTGACAATTGTCTCAAGACCGCCGCCCTCGAGGTCAACAACACCGTATGCATCCTTACCAAGGAAGATACAACCGTATACGGCACACTGACTGTCATCAGTTTCCTTACCGCCTTCACCGGGATAAATCTTTGTTACGGCACTGATAGAAGGTGTTTCGGAAAGTGTAATTGTTGTGGTTGTTGCATCTTCTATAACTGCCTTTTCATAAGCACTGCCTGAGTAAAGAAGAATTTCTCTGCCGATAAGCGCTTCTGCATCTTCTGCAGATACTGCGGAAATAGTAACAGTTGTACCCTCGAGCTTAGTGGCAGTGAGGCTTCTTGATGTGCTTGAAAGGTCTGCACCCCAGAAAACAACTGCTTCAGTGGATTCAACAAAACGCACATTATAGAGCTTACCGACTTCACCGTTGTAAATCTTTTCGGGATTCTTATACTTTGAGATGTCAATCCACTTTTCGTGGGTCATAAGGTCAAAGTATACTGAAGGATGAACGATTGCAACATAGTCACCGTCAATCTTGGGAGCATTGTTCTTCTTGAGAATTGTTGCTGCCCTTGCAACGACTTCAGGTGTGAGCTTTGCGTTTTCTGTGATACCGGCTCTTGAGAATACTTCTGTTACACTGCCGTCGGCATTGATAACGGGAGCATAAAGAACCTGGGTACCTGTGACAAGCTCGTTTCTTACAACTGTATCGAGTGTAAGAGATGCATTGTCTGCATGCTTTGCTGTATGCTCAACAATAACGTTGTCGATAGCTGTAAGGTCAAGCACATCAGATACAGTTGAGTAGTCACCGTACTGCTGGACTTCCTTTGTGATTGTACCGACATCGATTTTTGAGCCGTTAGGTGTTACACCTTCTTCAAGGGGCTTGAGAGCCTTCTTGAAGCTTGACCAGCGGCGCCACTCAACTCTCTTACCGCCGTTTTTGGGAA
>JAFUIY010000089.1 GCA_017473925.1 Clostridia bacterium
AAATCCAAGCCCGCAGGGCTTCCGAAACAATTTGCCAAAGGCAAATTATATCACATTTGCGAAGCAAATATATCACATCCGTCGAAGACGGATATATCACATTTTCCGCAGGAAAATATATCACTCAGTAATTTATCGCTCTGCGATAAATTACTGTTTGTCATTTACCCGAAACCGTAACACCGTCAAAAGCTACCCACGGGAAGACTGTTGATCCGTCTTCGGCAGTTTCCTTTGAAATATCGGTTACATTCATAAGCATATCGGCAAGATTACCGCTTATCATTGTTTCAAGAACGGGCTTTGTGATTTTACCGTTTTCAATAAGGAACGAATTCTTGGCAACACCTGAAAAATCACCGTTGCCTGCAGGTGAACCGCCTGAAATACGGCAGACAAGAATACCGTTATCGATTTTTGAAATCAGTTCATCATATGGTGTACTGCCTGAAGCAACCTCCATGCAGCTGCTGAGAGTAGGACATCTCTTTTCACCTGATTTTCTTGCACCGTACTCAGTAAGAGTGAAGTTTTCAAGCACACCGTTTCTTATAATGTCACAATTCTCTGTTTTATAGCCCTCTGCAGTATATCTCTCTCCGCCGATAACTCTGTCATCAAGTGGGATAAGAGAAACCGTAAGGCTGTCCGAAGCAACTTTCTGACCGAGCTTGTTTCTCCAGGGGCTTGTATTGTCAATTATTGTTTCATCACATGTGAAATTATCAATTGCAGTACGGATGATGTCACCGAGAGCAGAGGGAGCAAAAACAGCTGTGCCTGTGAACTTTCCTTCAAAGGGAACTGCCTCAAGCTCTTTTTCGCAAAGCTCGTACATCATTCTCTGAGTGACTTTTTCGATAATAGGCTCATCAAGGTCTGTAAAATCAATACCTGTTGAATTGAATGATGTGGTCTTATCACCGTCATGGGCAGAATACATTGAGCCCATAGAATAATATGCCGTTCTGTATGAGAATTCAACACCGTTTGTATTTGCAAGAACTGATTCTGATTCTGCAAAATCTGCAATAAGCTGTTCAATAAACACCTTCGGATAATCAGTATTTACATTTTCAACATATTCCTGAATTCTCTTAAAGAACTTATCTCTGTCGCTTTCTGAAACACCGAAGGTGAAATCCTCATTCTCAGCCTTATCTGCAATTGAAAGACAGTCATCCTCTGCTGCAACATCGGCAGCTTCAATACATTCCTTTGCGGCAGCATCAATTGAATCATAATCAGTTTTATTGATTGCTATGACACCCTTTTTCATATCCTTTATGACCTTCATGGTCACAGAGCTGTCAAAGGTGGAACGCATAAGACTGAATTCACCTGCATCAACATTGATTTCATCCACAATTCCGAAAGAAACCTTACACTGTGCATCGTCAGCACCATACTCCTTAAGACGGCTGAGAGTATACTGAGCAATTTCTTTAAGCTTTGAAATTTCCATAATATATCTCCCTTCTTATCGTCCGCCGATGTTGATTCTGCACTTTACATCGGGACCGCCGTCAGAAACAGGCATGGGCTGTTTTTTACCGCAATAGCCTGATGAAGACCATCCCATTTTATCAGAAAGCATATCAACAGTTTTAAGAGTTTCAAATGCAACACCTGAAATTGTGGTGTCTCTGATTGCTCTGCCGAGCTTACCGTTTTTAATTTCATAACCCATTGTGATGCCGAACATGAATTCACCTGTAGTGTCAGCCTGTCCGTTCTGGGTTCTTGTAAGATAATAACCCTTATCAATTGATGCAATCATATCGCTGAGCTTATCCGTACCGGGAAGAATTGCCGTATTACGCATTCTGATAAGAGGCTCATCGGAAAAACCGAAGGCTCTTGCATTGCCCAGAGGCTTCATGCCGAAATGCATTGCACTCTCTTTATTATTCATATATCCCGTAAGAATACCGTCTTTTATAAGCACGGCATCTTCACAGGGTGTTCCCTCATCGTCAACATAAACAGGAAGCGGAACTTCCTTGCCGAATGCTGTATGAGCAAAGTCAACAATTGTTATTTTATCAGATGCAACCTGCTTGCCGAGATTTGTTGCTGCAACACTGCCTGCAAGAACAAGGTCTGCTTCAACGGTGTGACCGACAGCTTCGTGAGCAATCATACCTGCGATAGAAGAATCAATGATACAGTCGCATATACCTGCTTCTGAGAACACGCCCTCTTTTTTTGCCATAAGCTTTTCGTAAAGGTCATCAACCTTTTCGTAAAGCTCTTCGGGAGAAGTGAAAAGCTCTGTGAAATATCCTCTGCCGCAGTTCATCACATCAAAAAGCTCAACGGTTGAACCGTCTGATGCCTCAGCGGCAAGATTGACATAAATGCATGAACGGGGTGAGATTGAATGAGAAAAGCTGCCCGTTGTGACATGCAGAAGTCTTTCTATGCTGTCAGCACTGATAATCACGCTTCTGCTTGCAAGGTCGGGATATTTATTGACGATATAATCATCGAGCTGTCTTGCATAATCAATAAGAACCTTCTGAGGAACATCAATAAAATCCTTTTTCTCAACATAGAAAGCCTTTTCGGTTTCCATCAGAGGAGGCTTACCCTTGTTTACGCTCCTGTCAAGAAACAGAGCATTGTCACGGGCTGCATTGAGAACATTCTTAATGCTTTCATCAGAATATTCACCCATTGATGCAAAGCCGTAAACACCGTTTTTATAAACTCTTGCAGAAACACCACCAGCAGTAACACGGGAGTTTGCAACAAGATTACCCGATGAAATACGTACCTTACAGCTTGAATTAATCTGTGAACGGAGCTCTGTATAATCAGAAAGTCCGTTGATATGATTTTTCAGAATATCTTGAAGCATATTCTGTGTCCTCCTTTATAAAATTAACCGAAGAAGCCTGAGATGGTGTCACCGAGACCGCTTACGCTGTCACTGAGACTGCCGAAAATACTGTCAAGGACAGATGATGAATTTGTGATTGTGCTTCCCGTATCGGGCCCCACAACATCACCGTTTGCAGGGGGATCGCCCCAGATTTCAATAGTGATTTCTGTGCCTTCATAAACAACAGAGCCTGCAGCGGGGGTCATAGAAGCAACATGACCTGCTTCCTTGCCGCCGGGATTCTGTTTTTCTACAATATTATAGGAAAGATTAAGCTTGCCGAGATAATATACAGTTTCCGTGAAAGGTGTTCCGACAAAATTCGGAAGTGTAACGGTGGAATAACCCTTACTGTATGTAAGAATAACAGATGAGCCTCTTGCAATTTTTGTACCGGGTGCAACATTCTGCTTGAAAATAACGCCCTCGGCAAATTCATCTGATGAAGCAGGCTCAAGACGGATTTTAAGACCGTAGCTGTTTGCAACATCAACGATATACTGATCGTCTTTCATGTAATTGCTGAAATCAGGCATTTCGACTACCTTTGCAGATGCACCTGAGCCGAAATTGAATGAAACAACACCGAGAAGTGAAAGACAGACAAAGAAAATAACCATTACAAGAACAATACTTGCACTCATAATAATCGTAGATGCTGCTGAAATTCCGCCTGAAGTTTTATCATCCTTAACAACGGGAACTTCTGATGCACCTGCAACAACAACAGGTTTAACAGGATTTGCAGCGGGAATGTCTTCACCGTCAATGTCACTGATAGGGTCAATAAGTGAGGCACCAGCAAGTACTGCAGCCTGTTTTTTCTGTCTTTCATAGCCTTCCTTAGTAAAGGAAACCTTAAGCATTCCTATACCTGATGTTCTGTCCTCAGGCTTTACCTGAAGAGCACCTATAAAAGCAGCGAGAACATAATCAGGGAGCTCTCTTGCATAAACAGCAGGAATTGACAATGTATCCTGTGCACTTCTGATTTCAGCATCAACTGGAACAGTGCCCGTGATACATTTATAAAGCACGGCAGTAAAACCGTATACATCTGTTGCCGATGTCACAGGCATATCGTTAGCATACTGTTCAATTGCAGCAAAACCCGGTCTGATATCAGAAACAAGGGCACCGCCTGCCTTTCTGACAGCAGGAATACTGAAGCCCCAGAGCTTGAATTTTCCGTTACTGCAAAGGAACAGAGTATCAGGGGAAACAGCACCATGAATAAGCCCATGCTCATTCATCATCTGAAGAGCATCAAGAACAGGAAAAATCTTCTCCTTGATAACATCCCATGAGAGGATACCGCCCTGCTCATCAATATAATCAGTAAGAGTCATCGTTCCGTCTGATTCAGCAACAGCATATGCTGTATCATTAGCTTCAAAAACATCGAGAACAGAAATAACAAAATCGAGACTCTTCATTTTCATGAGCTTGTGCCACAGCTCAAGGAAGTCCTTTTTATATTTTTTGTAATCCTCGGGATTGAATGAGGGAACAGGCTTAAGCTCCCCTTGCAATCTTGAACAGAAAGCAACAGGAAGAAATTCCCTGATTCTGATACAGTTGTTTGTAATTGTATCAAGACCGAGATATGTCACGCCCTCACTGTTTGTTTCAAGTATATCGCCGATTACATATCTGCCTGCAAGGACAGTTCCGTAAGCAAGATAAGGTGCTGACTGTTCGGATTTCATATCGAATCCGCAATAGGGACATTTTTCTGCATCTCCGACCTCATTCATACAGCCGGGGCATAAATTATTATAGAATCCCATCAATAAAACCTCCGTCGGTTTGTTTTCATAAAGATAGTAAGTGATATTAATTTATTATATCATATTATAAATAAATAAACAATATAAATTGCGTAAATATTTTAAGTTTCATTGTAGAGTTACAATAGATGTGAGACTAAAATAGAATAGAAAAAGTGATTGAGAACTGTTAGAATAAGTTCACCACAAACAAATCAAACAGAGAGGACTCAATCACCATGAATAGTATAACACAAAACAAGAGATATTGT
>JAFUIY010000090.1 GCA_017473925.1 Clostridia bacterium
TATCATAAATGTTCTTTCATCAAAAACCTTTTCGCCTGTATTAGGGTCAGTTGTAATACTTACAAAGCCCATAAGAATAGGAGCGCCTATTGAAATAATTCCCTGACCGAGGCCTGAGAAGGTACGGGCAATAGTTGCAATAATGCTTCTTTCAGCGGGATCATTTGTAAAGGAGGGAACCATTGACCAGTAAGGAATATCTGCAAGAGTGTTTGTCATACCCCAGAATACATACATAACTGCAATGTAAACATACAATGAAGTACCTGAAAGACCGAACAGATTATTGAACAGAAGAGCAAGTATGACTGCATTTGATATTGAACCGATAAGTATCCACGGTCTGTATTTGCCCATTCTGAATTTGCTGCTGTCAACGATTGTGCCCATCATGGGGTCATTGATACCGTCCCATATACGGGCAAGGGGTGTGAGAATAAGCAGGAAGTTAGAGCTCAGTTTAAGTACATCGGTAAGATATTTGTTAAGATATGAGTAGAACATACCGTAACTCAGGTCAAGACCGACAGCACCGACACCGTAACCGAGATGTCTCAGAATGCCGCTTTTTTTCTTTTTGTTATCAGGCATAGCGATTTACCTCCGAATAATAATTAACATTATTGTAATATATTTTTTTTACATAATCAATACCGGTTTAAAAAAATACTTCAAATTGATGCAAATTACTTGTTTTTTTTATAATATTAAGGTATAATTATTTAGATTATATCGGAGTGGATAAAAGATGAAGAAGCTTTTTATTGAAATGTATAAAAAAAGATATCTTGTTATGAGCTGTCTTCTTGCATTGCTTGTTGTTATTCTTGCTGTTGTTATAATATCAATGTATACTGATAATGACTCATCTGATGAAAATCCTGTTCAGGATAATGCAGAAAATCTTACATCTGAACAGACGGGTCTTCTCAGCGGTGACAGTAATTTTCTTGTTGTATGTAACGGGGAAACCCCCGGAGAAATTGTGTTTATGTCATTGGTTGAATTCAGGATTTATTCTGAATCAATTGTTGTAACACCCTTGCTTGCTGATACTGATGTTACGGGCAGTACATACGGTGAGTATTATGCATATGGCGGTATTTCAATGCTGAAAAATGCTGTAGAGAGCACAAGACAGTGTAAAATTGACAGATATGTAGTAATGGATGAGGACGGATTCTGTAATATTATTGATATGATGGGTAAGGTGTCTGTTACAGTAAATGAAGAGTTTACATATGTATCCTCCGATAAGAGCTATCTTGTCCGTACAGGAGATAATGAATTTGAAGCACCTATGCTGTATTCTTATTTCACGGTTATCTCAAAGAAAAATTCACCCGAGCTTCTTGCTGACCTTCTGTGTACTGTAATAAACGAATATATGCCTGATGTTGAAGCTGATGATGCACTCGCATATTTTGAGGATTTATGTAACTGTGTCAATTCAGATATTTCTATTGCCGATTATTATTCATGCAGTGCTGATATTGAGCATCTCATTAGCTCAGATACAGTTTGTATACCATATTATGAAGGAGAACAATGAAAAAGAAATTACTTAAAATAATTTGTGTTGCTGTTCTGTGTCTTGTATTCGGTGCTGCTTCATTTTTTACAGCTGCACATATCGGAACAGATAAACTTCAAGCATATTTTTCCTGTTTTTCGTATGATACGGATTTTTCTGACGATAAACCTTTATCAAATCATTATTTCAATATCCTGAACGATACGGAAAAAACAGCTTATATAGCCGTGTTCAACGGAATCAGGCAACACCCTGAATATATAAAAATTCCTGAGCTTACGGATAAAGAGTTCAACAATGTATTCTTTGCTGTGAAAAATGATAATCCCGATATTTTATGTTTTGCCGATTCATGCAATATGATTTCATTCTGGGGAGCATCTTTTTTTCATCTTACTTATTTCCATGATGCTGATGAATGTAACAGAATGATGCAGGAAATGGAAATGATTGCCGAACAGATGATTTCAGATGTTTCTGCCGTAAGTGATTACGAAAAAGAACTTGTCATCCATGACAGAATGATAAACCATTGTGAGTATTCTGAAGCTCCTGATGCATCAAATGCATATGGCTTTCTTGTTGAAAAAAAGGCGGTATGTTCGGGTTATTCCCGTGCTGCAATGCTTTTGTTAAACAAGGTCGGAATGAACTCTTTTGTTATTACGGGAACGGCCATTTCACCGACAGAGGGTGAAGTCAGCCATATGTGGAATGTTGTTTTTATAGAGGGGAATCCCTATCATCTTGATGTCACATGGGATGATCCCGTATCCGATTCGGATGCATTCCTGTCTCACATGTATTTTAATCTGACTGATGAGTTTATATCGGTTGATCATAAAAATTATTCCGCTGAACTCGTATGTAATGATTCGGAGTATAACTATTTTGTTTATAACGGAACATCATTTGACGGATATAATAAAAAAACAATAAATGATATTTCAAGGAAGCTCCTTGATAATATCAGTGACGGAAATAATTTCATTGAATTTGTGTTTAATAACGATGAAGCTTATAATACTGCCATTGATTCAATGGTTAATAATTCATCTTCCAAATCTGATATGTATATAATTATGAATACTGTTGCTTCAGAACCGGATATAAACCTTGATACGAGTCATGTCAACTTTTCCATGGACGATTCAAGAAGATATATACGACTGAGCTTTGATTCTTTACAGAAATGAGGTCATTTTATTGGATAAAGAGAGAATAGAGAGAGCTGTCAGGGAAATACTGATTGCTATCGGAGAAGACCCCGACAGAGAAGGTCTTATAGAAACTCCGAAAAGAGTTGCAAATATGTATGAAGAAATTTTTTCGGGTATCACCGACGACCCGAAGAGACATATAAAAGTTTTTTCAGAGAAAGATAATGATGAAATTGTTGTTGTAAGGGATATTCCTTTATACTCAATGTGTGAGCATCATCTTCTTCCTTTTGTGGGTAAGGCTCATATTGCTTATCTTCCCTCGGACGGCAATGTTATAGGTCTTTCAAAGCTTGCAAGGATAGTTGATTTGTTTGCGAAAAGACCTCAGCTGCAGGAAAGGCTCACTTCGCAGATTGCAGATTTTCTTGATGAGGAGCTTAATCCTCTCGGGATTGCGGTTGTCGTTGAAGCACAGCATCTCTGCATGACAATGAGAGGTGCAAAGGCTGCAGGAGCATTAACAAAAACCTCTGCACTCAGAGGTCTTGCAAAAAAAGATGCAAGAACAAGAGCCGAAATAATGTCACTTCTGAAAGGATAATTAAAATGAAAAAATTATTGGTTTGTTTTTTATCTCTTGTTATTATACTGACTTGTTTTTCGTCATGTGATAAATCATCTGATGATATGTTTACTGCCGAAGACGGTAATTCTTACATCGTAGTCAGGAATGATGAGGGGAGAATCGTTATCAATGATAACGACAAGCTTCAGGTTTATACTCTGAATGAAAACGGCAAAAAACAGAAGGATGATTCAGGTAATTATATTACTGAATATATTGATTTTAACGGGCAGGTTGTTATCGGTAATACAGTTGAGACTGCAGAAATGAAATATAAGCTTCCTTCAGGCTTTGTTGATGATTTTGATAATTCAGGTTATTTTTACAACGAGAATATCGATGCAGAAATTTTCTTTGTATTTTACGGCACTGATATAGGTCTTGCTGTAGAAGCTGCAGAAAGAAACTGTCAGAGCCTTCTTGAAAGCTACGGCAGTGATGTGTTTGAGTATACAAGATACACAGTTGACATTGACGGTGTTGAATGCACAGCCTTCAGACAGCGTTGTGTCTCATCGGAATATCCTGACAATTCATGTATTTATTACATACCTTTTGATGGCGGGTACTATATCATTCATTGCCGTGTCAATATTGAAAATGAAAAAAGAGTCAATTTTGACAAGTTTGTAGATACCATTGAATTTATGTAACAGGGAGTTTATTAATGGATAAGTTTGTTCTTCATTCGTCATATAAGCCTACAGGCGATCAGCCTGCTGCTATTGAAGCTCTTGCAGAAGGGCTTAATGACGGCTTGTCTGAACAGACTCTTCTCGGTGTAACGGGTTCGGGAAAAACCTTTACAATGGCTAATATTATTGAAAAGGTTAACCGTCCTACACTGATTCTTGCTCATAATAAGACACTTGCTGCACAGCTTTGTTCGGAGTTCAGGGAGTTTTTTCCTGACAATGCTGTTGAATATTTTGTGTCCTATTATGATTATTATCAGCCCGAAGCATATATTCCCACAACTGATACTTATATTGAAAAAGATTCTGCGGTCAATGATGAAATTGACCGTTTGTGTCATTCTGCTACTTCAGCACTTTCTGAACGGAGAGATGTTATTATTGTAGCAAGTGTGTCATGTATCTATTCTCTCGGAGACCCTATTGATTACAGAAGTATGGTTATTTCACTTCGTCAGGGAATGGAGAAAAGCCGTGATGATTTAATCAGAAAGCTTGTTGAAATACAGTATGAGCGTAATGATATCAATTTCACCCGAAATAAATTCAGGGTCCGTGGCGATGTTGTTGAGATTTTCCCTGTCTACACGGCTGAATTCGCAATCAGGGTTGAATTTTTCGGTGATGAGATTGATAGAATATGTGAATTCAATCCCGTAACGGGCAATATTAATAATGTTATATCCCATGTTGCAATTTTTCCTGCATCTCATTATGTTGTGTCTCATGAAAAAATGGAAAGAGCGTTGAATGAGATATACCTTGAAATGCTTGAAAGGGAAAAAGAATTCAAAGAACAGGGAAAGCTTCTTGAAGCTCAGAGAATTAAGCAGCGAACAGAATATGATATTGAAATGCTCAGGGAAACAGGTTTCTGTAAAGGCATCGAGAATTATTCAAGAATAATGTCAGACAGAAAACCCGGTGAACCTCCTTTTACCTTGCTTGATTATTTTCCCGATGATTTTATTATGTTTATTGATGAATCGCATGTCACTTTACCTCAGGTAAGGGCAATGTTCGGAGGAGACCGTTCAAGAAAAGATACTCTTATTGATTTTGGCTTCAGATTACCATCTGCTTACGACAACAGACCCCTTACATTTGATGAATTCTATTCAAAAATCGGACAGAAGATTTTTGTCAGTGCGACTCCGGGTGATTTTGAATTACAGAAAAGCGATAATATTGCCGAACAGGTTATCAGACCTACGGGACTTCTTGACCCTGAAATATCAGTCAGACCTGTTGACGGTCAGATTGAAGACCTGATATCGGAAATAAATATAAGAACAGAAAGAAAAGAAAGAGTTCTTATAACCACACTTACGAAGAAAATGGCAGAAAGTCTTACCGATTACCTTACCGATTTCGGCATAAAAGTAAGATATATGCATTATGATATTGACACTATCGAACGAATGGAGATTATCAGAGACCTCAGAAAAGGGGAGTATGATGTTCTTGTCGGCATCAATCTTTTAAGAGAAGGCCTTGATATTCCCGAAGTGTCCCTTGTTGCTATTCTTGATGCAGATAAAGAAGGTTTTCTGCGTTCGGAACGTTCTCTTATTCAGACAATAGGCAGAGCGGCACGTAATGCTCAGGGCAGTGTCATAATGTATGCAGACACCGTAACTCCCTCTATGGAGGCTGCAATTAAAGAGACAAACAGAAGACGTGAAAAACAGATAGCATATAATGAAGAAAACGGAATTGTTCCTCAGACAATTGTGAAACCCGTTCACGAAATTCTTGAAATCAGTTCAAAGGATAATGTTGAAGGTAAATCAGCAAAGCGTCTTTCAAGAGCTGATAAGCTCAAGCTGATTGAGGAGCTGACAAAAGAAATGAAGGCTGCAGCAAAAATTCTTGAATTTGAGCATGCGGCATATCTCAGAGATAAGATTGAGAAACTCAGACAGGAGTTAAAATAATGGCACAGAAAAACATTGTAGTCAAGGGTGCTAAAGAGCATAATCTGAAAAATGTTGATATTGAGATACCGAGAAATAAGCTTGTAGTCTTTACAGGATTGTCAGGCTCAGGCAAATCATCCCTTGCTTTTGATACAATCTATGCAGAAGGACAGCGTCGTTATGTGGAATCACTGTCATCCTATGCAAGAATGTTCCTCGGGCAGATGGACAAGCCCAATGTTGACAGCATTGACGGACTTTCTCCTGCTATGTCTATTGATCAGAAAACAACATCAAAGAATCCTCGCTCTACTGTCGGAACAGTTACTGAAATTTATGATTACCTCAGACTGTTATTCGCAAGGATAGGTATTCCGCACTGTCCTGTCTGCGGTAAGGAAATTAAACAGCAGACTGTTGACCAGATAGTCGATCAGGTTATGTCCTTGTCTGAAGGCAGCAAAATACAGATTATGGCTCCGATTGTAAGAGCAAAAAAGGGCACACATCAGAAAGAGCTTGAAAATGCAAAAAAATCAGGTTATGTAAGAGCGAGAATTGACGGGCTTATATATGACCTTGATGACAGCATATCACTTGAAAAAAATATAAAGCATACAATTGAAATAATTGTTGACAGATTAGTAGTTAAAGAATCTATTATAAGCCGTCTTGCTGATTCGGTTGAGCTTGCATCAAAGCTTGCTTCAGGTACTGTAATTGTAAGCGTTGTTGACGGTGAAGAGCTGATGTTTTCGCAGAATTATGCCTGTCCTGAGCACGGTGTAAGTATTGATGAGCTGTCTCCGAGAATGTTTTCATTCAATAATCCTTACGGAGCATGTCCGAAATGTACGGGACTGAGCTTCTTTATGCGTGTTGATCCTGATCTTGTAGTGCCTGATAAATCGAAATCAATCAAAGAAGGTGCAATCACAGCTGCAGGCTGGTCAAAGGCTGACTATTCTTCAATTGCGAAAATGTATTTTGATGCACTTGCAGAGAAATATTCATTTACACTTGATACACCCTTCTGTGAGCTTTCAGAAAAGGCAAAAGATGCAATTTTTTACGGCACAAAGGGTGAAAAGCTTGTAATGCATCGTGCAACTGCATACGGAAGCGGTAATTATAATGCTGAATTTGAGGGTGTTATCAATAATCTTGAAAGAAGGTACAAGGAAACCACATCCGAATGGTCAAGATATGAAATTGAACAGGTAATGACTGCCCGTAATTGCCCTGAATGTAGCGGCGCAAGATTAAAAAAGGAAATACTGTCCGTTACTGTCGGCGGACTGAATATCAATGAATTTGTTAACCTTTCCGTAAAAAAGGAGCTTGAATTTATTGATAATCTTGAGCTGTCCGAACGTGAAATGATAATCGCTGACCAGATTATAAAGGAAATTAAGTCAAGGCTGAACTTCCTTTGCTCTGTCGGTCTTGATTATCTTACGCTTGCACGTTCTGCAGGAACTTTGTCTGGTGGTGAAAGTCAGAGAATCAGACTTGCAACACAGATCGGTTCTTCGCTTATGGGTGTTCTTTATATCCTTGATGAACCAAGTATCGGACTTCATCAGCGTGATAATGATAAATTGCTGGGTACTCTCCGTGAGCTTCGTGATATCGGCAATACCCTTATTGTTGTTGAGCATGATGAAGACACAATGTATGCGGCAGATTATATTGTTGATATCGGTCCCGGAGCAGGTATTCACGGTGGTGAAATAGTGTGCACGGGTGATGTCGATAAAATCAAAAAATGTAAAAATTCTGTTACGGGACAGTATCTCAGCGGTAAAAGAAAAATTCCTGTGCCCGAAGAAAGACGAAAAGGCAACGGTCATTTTCTTTCAATAAAGGGTGCGGGTGAAAACAATCTGAGAAATATTGATGTTGATATTCCCTTGGGAAAGCTTGTATGCGTTACAGGTGTTTCAGGTTCGGGAAAATCGTCACTCGTCAATGAAATAATGTATAAAAAGCTTGCTGCAGAACTCAACGGTGCTAAAAAATTTGCAGGTAAGCATACAGAATTCCTCGGCATACACAATCTTGACAAGGTTATAAATATTGACCAATCACCAATCGGCAGAACACCACGTTCAAATCCTGCCACTTATACGGGAGTTTTTACTGATATCCGTGACTTGTATGCTCAGACTCAGGACGCAAAAATCAGAGGTTACTCTCCGGGAAGGTTTTCTTTCAATGTTTCAGGAGGAAGATGCGAAGCCTGTCAGGGTGACGGTATTGTCAAAATTGAGATGCATTTTCTTTCCGATGTTTATGTACCCTGCGAGGTGTGTCACGGTGCAAGATACAACAGAGAAACTCTTGAGGTTAAATATAAGGGCAAGAGTATTTATGATGTGCTTGAAATGACTGTTGAAGAAGGGCTTGATTTCTTCTCGGCTCTGCCGAAAATCAAAAGAAAGCTTCAGACTCTTTATGATGTCGGACTCGGTTATGTTAAAATCGGACAGCCTGCCACAACCTTGTCAGGCGGTGAGGCTCAGCGTGTAAAGCTTGCGACAGAGCTTTCAAAACGTTCAACGGGAAAAACCATATATATTCTTGACGAGCCCACAACAGGACTTCATACTGCCGATGTGCACAGACTTATTGATATACTTCATAAACTTGCCGATTCGGGTAATACAGTTGTTGTAATTGAGCACAATCTTGATGTTATCAAATGTGCAGACCACATTATTGACCTCGGTCCCGAGGGTGGTGACGGCGGCGGCAATGTGGTTGTTTGCGGAACTCCCGAAGAGGTTGCCGAATGCAATAGCAGTTATACGGGAATATATTTAAAAAAATATTTAGACAGGAAATAAAAAAATGAAAAAATTAATATTGTTTTCTATTTCAGTATTGCTGATATTCTGTTTCAGTTCATGTTCAGATGATAAACAGATAAACAGCGAAGATAATTTTGAAATTAATTCTGAATTATCGGACAGTGGTGAAGCTGTTTCTGTTTCAGCATTTCCTGAGCTCTATTCCTCAGAACTCAGAGAGCCGGATTTTGCTTTTCCGAGAACACTCGGTGATGCAGAAAACCACATGAATCTGCCTGAATATACTGATACAAAAAAAGATGGTTTATCGGAAAAATATTATTCTTCCGGAATACTTATATATGAAAAAAAGTATATCGATGACGGTAAGCTTGCTTCTGTAACCGTTTATGAGGATGATCAGACTACAATTGCTGAATTATATGAATATATATATGATACCAATGGTGAAACTGCAATTGATATTGATTATAATGAAAACGGAGTGACATATTTACGCAGGAAACTGACATACCACAGCAATGGTGTGATTAAGTATGTTTATGATTATGCCACTGACCCTGAATCAGGAGCTCCGATTGTAAACAGTTATGAGTATGACGCATCAGGAAATCTTATAAATGTAATTGACAGTAATGCTTTCAGTCAGTATATTTTAGATGCCTTATTCAATCAGCTGCAAGGACAATAAGCTCATTTTTTATTTATCTGTACATTTGTCAATGATGTGAGACCAAGTTTAGAAAAAAATAAAAGAAGAATGATAATGCAATATGTTTTGTTGTAGAGAGGGCGAAGCCCGAACGGAAACAAAACATATTGCTGCGCCGGTCAGACACATATATTTTCAAGTTCTTTTCGCATTTCTAAGGGAGATTTCCATCCTAAAACAGCCATTGGAA
>JAFUIY010000091.1 GCA_017473925.1 Clostridia bacterium
AGAGTTTTACAACACAAAAAGATATCAATTAAAACTACATTGTATGACACCGATGGAATACCATGCAGCTTACGCGGCGTGAAAATTCCCCACCCCTCCTGTACAGGAGGGGTGGGGAATGGATAGATTAACAACTATTTTGGTTATTTCGTCTGTCTACGTGACAGGGAGCACATCAATGTGTTTTACAGCTCCCTTTTTTATTATATAAGTGTAACCTTTTTCATTTTCTGTTCTTCATAGGGCTTGTCTCTGCCGTCTGTTTCAACCTCTGCAATTGCATCAACAACATCCATACCGTTTACAACCTTGCCGAATGCAGCGTAATTGCCGTCAAGGAAGGTTGCATCTGCATGGCAGATGAAGAACTGTGATGAAGCTGAGTCGGGGTCCTGTGAACGTGCCATTGAAACAACGCCTCTTGTGTGTGAAAGCTTGTTCATAACACCGTTTGCAAGGAATTCGCCCTTGATTTTTTCATCTGAACCGCCGTAACCCATACCGAGGGGGTCACCGCCCTGAATCATGAAGCCGCTGATAACTCTGTGGAAGATGATTCCGTCATAAAAGCCCTCTGAAACGAGCTTTTCAAAATTCTTTACACTGATAGGGGCAACCTCGGGATAAAGCTCAATGTCGATGATGCCGCCGTTTTCCATTTCAATTCTTACCATTATAATTCTCCTGTGCTTATAATTTTGCTTTATTATAGCATAAATAAATCATAAATGGAACAAATTGTATAAAAATTTGCAACAATTTTTTACATGTAAAAATACTTTTTTTGGTCAAAAAGATAAAAAGGTTATTGAAATTTTTTTATTTATATGTTACAATAGCCGTGTTGTAATAAAAAATCTATGCTTTTGTCGACATTTTTGTATATTTCGACAATATGGCATAAGGGAGGCAAATACATTGAAAACTTACAGTGCAGACAAAATCCGTAATATCGTTATAGCAGGCCGTGGCGGCAGAGGTAAGACAACTCTTGCCGAAGCTATGCTTTACATCGCAGGTGCATCAGACAGACTCGGTCGTGTACTTGACGGAAATACAGTAATGGACTTCGACCCCGAAGAAAAGAGAAGAAAGTCATCAGTTCAGACAGCTCTTGCTCCTATTGAATGGCTTGACGCTAAAATCAATATTCTTGACACACCCGGTTCATTTGACTTTGCAGGCGGCGTTGCTGAAGGTATGCGTGCAGCAGGTACAGCTCTTATCGTTCTTCAGTCAGGCGGCGGTGTTGACGTCGGTGCAGAAAAGGCTTATAAGACAGCTATCAAGCACGGCAAGTCAGTTATGTTCGTAGTCTCAAAGTGTGACGATGAAAACGGTCACTTCTTCCAGACATTCGATTCACTCAAGGAAGTTTACGGTACACCCTGTTGTCCCGTTGTTATTCCTCATATCGTTGACGGTAAGGTTGACTGTTACATAGATTTCGCTACAGGTAAGGCTTACAAGTATGACGGCGGCAAGAAGACAGAGGTTGCTATGCCCGAAGGCGAAAAGATTGAAAGAATGAGAAACGAGCTTCTCGAAGCTGTTGCTACAACAGACGATGAGCTTATGGAAAAGTTCTTCGGCGGTGAAGAATTCACTCAGGAAGAAATCTACAACGGTCTTTCAGCAGGTATCACAGACGGTTCTGTTTACCCCATCTTTGCTCTTTCAGGTTACACAACAGAAGCCGTTGACCTCCTTCTTGATTCAATCGCAAACTTTGCTCCTTCTGCAGCTGCAAAGACAGGCGAAGGTGACTTCAAGTGTGATCCCGAAGGTCATCTTGCAGCAATCTGCTTCAAGTCAGTTGCTGACCCCTTCGTAGGTAAGATGTCATTCTTCAAGGTTGTTTCAGGTAAGCTCACTCCCGACAGAAGTGCTGTAAATGCAAGAACAGGCGAAACAATCAAAATCGGTAAGCTCCTTACAATCAAGGGCGGCAAGCAGGAAGAAGCAACTTGCATCACTGCAGGTGATATCGGTGTCGCAACAAAGCTTTCAGGTGTACGTACAGGTGACACACTCTGCTCAGAAAAGGAAGTTGTTGAGCTCAAGGGCGTAAGCTTCCCCAAGCCCTGCCTTTCAATGGCTGTCAAAGTCCGTAAGAAGGGTGAAGAGGATAAGGTTGCATCAGGTCTCAAGAAGCTTATGACAGAAGACCCCACAATCAATTTCTATACAAATGAAGAAACAAAGGAAATGATCCTTGCTGGTATCGGTGAACAGCATCTTGACATCATCGTTTCAAAGCTCAAGGCTAAGTTCGGCGTTGAGGTTGACCTCACTCCCGCAAAGGTTGCATACAGAGAAACAATCAAGAAAAAGGTTGAAGTACAGGGCAGACACAAGAAGCAGTCAGGCGGTCACGGTCAGTTCGGTGATGTATGGATCAGATTTGAACCCTGTGAAGGCGAAGAGCTTGTATTTGCAGAAGAAGTATTCGGCGGCTCAGTTCCCAAGAACTTCTTCCCCGCAGTTGAAAAGGGTCTTCGTGAAAGCGTCCTCAGAGGTCTCGTTGCAGGCTACCCCGTAGTAGGCATCAAGGCAACTCTTTACGACGGTTCATATCATCCTGTTGACTCTTCGGAAATGGCTTTCAAGACAGCTGCATCTCTTGCATTCAAGAAGCTCAATCCCGATGCTCAGCCTGTAATCCTTGAACCCATCGGAACTCTCAAGGCATATATGCCTGATGACAACCTCGGCGATATCATGGGTGATATCACAAAGAGACGTGGCCGTGTTCTCGGTATGGGACCTGCAGAAGAACCCAAGATGCAGATGCTCGAGGCTGAAGTTCCCATGGCTGAAATGAGTGACTTCGCAACAATTCTCCGTTCAATCACAATCGGCAGAGGCTACTTTGACTTTGATTTCTGCCGTTATGAAGAAGCTCCCATGAACGTAGCTCAGAAGGTTATTGAGGAAGCTCAGAAGAACGCAGAAGACGAATAATCAGGAAAACTTCCAAACAAACAATATATTTTCACATTCGCCGTCGTGGTTTCCACGGCGGCGTTTGTGCATATAAATGTATTTTTACGAAAAAACAGGACGGAATTATATCATTCCGTCCTACGAAAAATATGAAATTTTACATAATCTGTGTTTCTGACAACAGGAAACTGTATCGGAATACAGGAGTTTACTGCTTGTCAAACGCCTTTTTCTTTGCAAGGATAAGAATGGGCACAAGAACAAATACCGCAACGATTGCTGCCCAGAAGAACATACTTGTTGAGGGTACAAGCTTATCAACGCCGTACTCAACAATTGTGATGTTTGATGAACGGCATGCGATGTCACCGATAGCAGGGCCTACAATCATGGGAATGAGAACAACGAAAATCATTCTGATACCCTGGAAAAGTCCGACCTTGTCTTCGGGAATGAAGTCACGCATTGTTGCTGAAAGCTGAATCTGCAGAACAACATAACCGATGAGTGTGGGAGCAATACCGATAAGAACAACAATAATATTTGTAGAAGTTGAAAGAATGAAAAGTCCTGCAATGAAAAGCACGATTGTGCACATATATGCAATGAACTTTTTCTTGTCCGATGCCTTGAGAAGACCTATCACACCTGCTGCAAGAGCAGCAACGGCAATAACTGCGACAACGATTGTCTTTGCATCAAAAACAGCATTCGGAACAATAACATTACCGAGATAAACGAAAAGATAGGGGAAGAAGACCTGGATTGCAATGTTGTAAATGCCCAGTGCTGCGAGAACAAGGTAAAGGTTTGCGTTTTCCTTTACAACTGACGGTCTGAAGCCGTAGAAAAGGTCACTCCAGTAGCTTGTGTTTGTTTTTTCGCCCTTGATTTTGGGGTCTTCAAGAGAGAAGAGACCGACAACACCGCTGAGTGTGACAATCAGACCGAGAATGAGGAAGAATGTTGAATATGACATTGCTCCGCTCTGTGCAACGCTTCCCAGACCCATAACTGCAAGCATTGAGAAAAGACCTACAAAAATAAGGGCTGTTTCAACCTTGGGTCTGACGAGGGGATTTGTAACGTCATTGAGCCATGCATTGAAGGCTGAGTCATTACTTGTTGAGCCCATGAAGGTCATAATCATATCCATGACAATGACTACCCATACTGTTGTTGCAAGGATTTTTGCTTCGTCTGAAAGACCTAAGACAGTTGCAACGCTCTCTTTTGAAATAAAGCCGAATGCAGCTGTGATGATGCCCCAGATTATGTAACCGACAGAAATGAAAACCTTACGCTTTTTCATTTTTTCACTGAGAGTACCCATAATGAAGGTTGTCACAACGGCTGTTATTGCCGAAAGTGCAACCATGCGGCTGATTGCAGTTGTGGGTGCCATAACATTTGCAAGAGCATTTGCAGATGCACCGCCGTAAATCGAGTCATAGAGGAATGTGTTGAAATACATGTTTTCAATATTCCATGCAAGACCGCCCATGAAACTGAATATACAGATATTCAGCCATATTCTTTTACTGAGCTTTTTATCCATAATCAAAGCCTCCGATATTTTTTTTATATTATAGCAGACTTAAGATGAAATGAAAATACTTTTATTTATTTTTAAAAAAAATTATACAGAAAAAAGTCACTTCGTTATTCTCTGCCATGTAGGTCATTCCTGTTTTTTCGCACAGGGCGGAAACATCCACACCGTAGGCTTCAACGGGAGGTATTGCTTTTTCGGGGTAAGGGCAGGGAGAGTCGGGATATGTACACTTCTTGCAGAAATTACAGCTTCCGCAGCCCAGAGCAAGGTGACTGATGTTCTTTTCTTTCAGCTTTTTGCAGAAGGAAAAAAGAATTTCCATTGTTTCATCACGGAGTGAGTCCATTGCTTTTTCATCGGAGAAAGACTCAATATCCCCCTTGTGACTGAAAACAAATGCCTTGTCAAAGGTGAGTGCCCGTGCTTTAAGAGTGTTGAAATCACCTACAGCAGGGGGACAGCTCCATGACCTGCCGTATCTGCCGCAGAGGTTTGCCTTGCAGTATGATGCGGCTTTTTCCGTAAAGGGCATGTCGCTTACATCAATAAAAGCACTCTGATTTATTTTTTCATCCGTAAAAAAATCCTGCATAATCCTTTCCTCCGAAAAATATTATAATACATATTTATAAAAATGTCAAAAAAATATTGACAGTTGAATGGTTGTTCAACTATAATATAAGTGAAAGTTGAATGATTGTTCAACTGTTCAACCGAAAGAGGTGGATTTATGGATATTCATAAGCACAGTGAAATGTGTGAATGCGATGTTGTGCATTCTGATGTTGTAGCCCATGTAAGGGAAGTTATGGAAGACACTGAGGTGCTTTATGCCGTATCAGACTTTTTTAAAGTGATGAGTGACAGCACGAGAATGCGTATTATGGCTGCCCTTGATAACGAAGAAATGTGTGTATGTGATTTGTCTGAGGTTCTCGGAATGACGAAATCTGCAATATCACATCAGCTTAAAGTTTTGAAGGATGCCCAGCTTGTCAAGTTCAGACGTGACGGCAAAAATGTGTTTTATACACTCAAGGATGACCATGTAAAAACCATTCTCGAAATGGGTATTGAGCATATAAAGGAGAGAGACTGATGAAAATCAAAGCTAAGCTTCACGACCTCTGCTGTGCAAACTGTGCAGCAAAAATTGAGGAAAAAATTTCAAAGCTTGAGGGTGTTGAGAGTGTTACTGTCAATTTTCTGACAGAGAAAATGATTCTCAACGCTGAGGAATCAAAGCTCGGTGAAATCAAAGAGCAGATTGAGAAAATCGTTCACAAAATCGAGCCCGATGTGGAAATAGAATATATCTGATTATGAAAAAGGATACAATTTTACTTATTGTAGGCGCTGTTGCTTTTGCCGCTTCGCTTTTTATTCCCGAAGAGGCAGTGCTTGTGCGTTTTTCTGCGTTTCTGATTGCATTTGTTCTCTGCGGAATGAAGGTCATCATAAGTGCCGTAAAGGGTATAAGCAAAGGCAATATCTTTAACGAAAACACACTTATGGTTGTTGCAACCGTGGGTGCATTCTGCATCAGGGAATACCCCGAGGCTGTGTTCGTCGTGCTTTTTTACCGTGTGGGTGAAATGTTTGAGGATTACGCCGTCAGGAAGTCCCGTAAATCAATCAGCGAGGTTATGAATATCTGCCCCGATTCGGCAAATCTTCTTGTTGACGGAAAAATTGAAGCTGTTGACCCCGATGATGTTGAAATCGGTGATATGATTGTCGTGGGTGCAGGTGAAAGGGTTGCCCTTGACGGTATTGTGGTGTCGGGCAGTTCATTCCTTGACACATCTGCCCTGACGGGTGAATCAGTGCCCCGTGAAGTCAGGGAGGGTGACGAAATCCTCAGCGGTTGTATCAATAAGAATGCAACACTCACCGTGAAGGTTACGAAGGATTTTGATGATTCCACCGTTTCAAGGATTCTTGAGCTTGTTGAAACTGCATCTGCAAGGAAGTCGTCATCGGAGAAATTCATCACAAAATTTGCAAAATATTATACTCCCGTTGTGCTTGTCTGTGCTCTTGTTCTGGCGGTTGTTCCGCCTCTTGTCATTGAGGGTGCTCAGTTCAGTGACTATATATACAGAGCATTGTCATTCCTTGTTGTTTCATGTCCCTGTGCGCTCGTTATTTCCGTGCCTCTTGCATTTTTCGGCGGCATCGGCGGTGCAGCAAAAAAAGGTATACTTGTAAAAGGCGGAAACTATCTTGAGGTGCTTTCAAAGGCTGAAAATATTGTTTTTGACAAGACGGGAACTCTCACAAAGGGTGTGTTCAGGGTTCAGGAAATCAATGCCGTTGATATAAGTAAGGATGAGCTTATCAGGCTGACTGCCTATGCCGAAAATGTGTCATCGCACCCCATGGCAAAAAGTGTCCGTGAGGCTTTTGACGGTGAGATTGACAGGGACAGAATCAGCATGTCTGAGGAGATTGCAGGCTTCGGCGTTAAAGCAGTTGTTGACGGCAGAACGGTGCTTGCAGGCAACGGTAAGCTTATGGAAAGCGAAAATATTGATTATATAAAAACAGAGGGAACGGCTGTAATATATGTAGCTGTTGACAAAAAATTCTGCGGCAGTATAATTATAGCTGACGAAATAAAGCAGGACGCAAAGGCAGGTATTGCAGGGCTTAAAAAAGCAGGCATTTCACAGACTTTTATGCTCACGGGTGATGTCAAATCCGCTGCGGAAAGAATTGCAGGTGATCTCGGCATTGACCGTGTATCGGCAGAGCTTCTGCCCGATGATAAAGTGAATGAGCTTGAAAAAATAATGAAAACTGCAAAGGGCAGAACCGTTTATGTCGGTGACGGCATAAATGATGCTCCCGTCCTTGCCCGTGCTGATACGGGTATCGCAATGGGTGCTCTCGGCTCAGACGCTGCAGTTGAAGCCGCAGATATCGTCATTATGACCGATGAAATCTCAAAAATCGGTACTGCTGTAAAAATCGCAAGGAAAACCATGAGCATCGCAAAGCAGAATATCGTTTTTTCTCTGCTTATAAAAATCGGAATTCTCGTTCTGTGTTCATTCAATATTGTGGGAATGGGCGTTGCCGTCTTCGGCGATGTGGGCGTAATGGTGCTTGCAGTCCTGAATTCGTTCAGAGCATTAAAGGAGTGATAAAATGTTATATATAGGCTGTCATTTATCAGCATCAAAGGGCTTTCTCGCAATGGGTAAGCAGGCTCATTCAATAGGTGCCAACACATTTCAGTTCTTTACAAGAAACCCCAGAGGCGGTAAGGCAAAGGACATTGACGAAAAGGATGTAAAGGCATATCTTGAATTTGCAAAGGAGCACAATTTCGGAAAAATCGTGGCTCATGCACCCTATACGCTCAATGCGGCAGGTGCTGAGGCAAGAGTCCGTGAATTTGCCCTTGAAACATTCGCAGATGACCTTAAAAGAATGGAATATGTGCCTTATAATTATTATAATTTTCATCCCGGCAGTCATGTAGGGCAGGGTGCGGAAAAGGGAATTGAGCTAATTTCCGATGTTCTCAACAAGGTGCTTTTCCCTGAAATGACCACAACCGTTCTTCTTGAAACAATGGCAGGAAAGGGCAGTGAAGTGGGCAGGAATTTTGAGGAGCTTAAAGCAATCATTGACAGGACCGAGCTCAGCGACAAGCTCGGCGTATGCCTTGATACATGCCATATTTCAGACGGCGGATACGATATTATCAATAATCCCGAGGCTGTGCTTGAGGAGTTTGACAGGGTAATCGGAATTGACAGACTCAAGGCGATTCATCTCAATGACAGTATGAATCCCATGGGCGCCCATAAGGACAGACATCAGAAAATCGGTGAAGGGCATATCGGCTTTGAAGCCCTTATGAAATTCATTAAAATGCCTCAGCTCGAGGGTCTTCCCATTAACCTTGAAACACCCAACGAGCTCGACGGCTACGCAAAAGAAATCGCAATGATAAAAGAGAATTATTAAAAAAACTCCGGGAACTCCCCGAAGCTTAATAAATACTTGACAATATTGAAATTATAGCATATAATATAGTCAAGAGGTAACCGTAAAAAGCGGTTAGCCGAAAAGTGTTATATTTTTACTTATAACTGCTCTGTCTGCCAACAGGGCGGTTATTTTTTTATGGTTAAAGTCACTGACTTAATATCTTTGTAAATTACATAAATAATAAGTACAATAATTACCTTTGCCATGTGCGACACCTCCTTCCGGAGAGTGTGCTAACCGCTTCTGTTGCCTCTTGGCTACAACAAGAGTATAAACTATGTGTCGGATTTTGTCAATAAAAAAGAATCAGACTGATTTATATAATTTGTCTTGCAAAATATAACAGATTGTGTTAAAGTAAATATGCGACACGAACTGAATATAAGTAAACTCACTGGGGAAACACTATGTAAAAAAGTGCTTTCCTTTATAAATTATATCCTAGTGAGTATAAGTTATGTTTGTGTCGCAACAAATGGGATTGCATTTTTTGTGCGTCTCATTTGAGGCGCATTTTTTTATTTTACTAGGAGTGATAAATAATGAAAAAAATCTTATCAATCGTTCTTGTACTTGTAATGATGATGACTTTATGCTCTGTGATGTCATTTGCAGAAGAAAACACAAGTGGTGTACTTGATAGTGGTTATTGCGGTGTGGATGGTGACAATCTGATATGGACTCTTTACAAAGACGGCGAACTTGTTATAAGCGGTGAAGGGGATATGTGGGATTACGATGCATTTAATGCACCATGGACAGCAGGATATGACGATACAATAAAAACTGTTCTTGTGAAAAAAGGAGTAACATCTATAGGTGATAATGCATTTCGAGGACTTTTTTATGCAACTGACTACAGTATTGCAGATAGTGTTATTTCTATTGGGGAATATTCTTTTGGTTGGACATCGTTTAACCATATATTAAATAGTTCTTTTCGAGAAATAAAAATTCCAAAAAGTGTTACATATATAGATAATAAGGCATTTTATAGTTCATATATTGAGAGGATTGTTATTCCGGAAAATATCACAACAATAAAAGAAAGCACGTTTGAAAATTGTACTGAACTTAAAACTGTAATAGTTCCAGCAACTGTTACGATTGTTGAGAATAATGCATTTTCGAATTGTACTGAAATTGATACAGTATATTTTCGTGGAACTGAAGAACAATGGAACAATATAACTTTTGGTACAGGAAACGGATATCTCAGAAATGCAGAAAATATATTTTTTAATGCTGTTTGTCATGATTATGAATCAACTGTAGTACCCGCAACATGTATGGAAAAAGGATATACAAAATATTGCTGTAAAATATGCGGTGATGAATATATTGATGAAACTTCATATACTGAAAAAACCGCACATCAGACAACAAATGGTCAGTGTTCAGTTTGTAAAATGTTTATAGTTGAGGAACATGAGGAAATTTCGCTTTCAATAAGTCTGACTACAGATTCAAAAGTAACATGGAGCTTGTCAAATGATAATGCTGAAATAATATCTACCGGTTCATCAAAAGTTTCATGGGGTAGTTATGTGAATGTTACGGCATCGGCAACAATAAAAGGAATTTCTGCAGGATCAACAACACTGACGGCAAGTGTAAACGGAAATGTTATCTCTACAGCTGAAATTGAAATTGTTAAACACGAACATTTATATATTTCTACAGTAACAGAGCCAACATGCACAGAAAAAGGTTATACTACATATACATGTACATGTGGGGATAGTTATATTGATAATTATACAGATTCTTTGGGTGGACATGTTGAATATGTTGTCAGTCCCGAGCGACCGCCAACATGTACTACTAATGGTTATGAATTAGGTTCAGCTTGTTCAATTTGTAATACAATTATAAAAGTTCCTGAATATATTCCACCCACAGGTCACATCGAAGAAGTGATTGCAGGAAAATCAGCAACCTGTACCGAAAAAGGTCTGACAGAGGGCAAAAAGTGTTCGGTATGCGGTGAAATCCTTGTTACGCAGGAAGAAATCCCTGCTACGGGTCATGATTATGTTGCTGTTGTTACTGAACCTACTTGCACCGAAGACGGTTTTACAGTGTATACATGTCATTGCGGTGATTCCTATTCACCTGATGAAGTAGTGCCAGCAACCGGTCACACACCCGGTTCATGGGAGGTTGTTGTTGAGGCTCAGGTTGGTGTTGAGGGCAAGGAACAACAGAAATGTACCGTCTGCGGTGAAGTTCTTGATGAGAGAGTAATTCCTGCCCTGCCTGATGTGTTATACATGACAGGCGATGCGAACGGTGACGGCAAGATAACTGCTGCCGATGCAAGAATTGCGTTGCGTATTTCTGCAAGACTTGATAAGATTGAAAATTACAATCTTCCTATTGAAGCGTTAGATGCAACGGGTGACGGTAAACTGACAGCCGCCGATGCAAGAAAGATTCTCCGTGTCGCAGCAAAAATCGAAACCTTTTAAAATGACAAATCCCCGACACACTGTCGGGGACTTTTTATCTGTCAGATATAATATTCACTTATTTCAAGTATTTCAAATTTATATACCCTGAATTTGCCTTTGGGAAAAGCGTCGTTGAAGGCGGCTTTGATTTTCAGCTTCTTTGTTGTCAGGAAAACCTCCATGTCAACCTCTGAATAGTGAAGCTCGGGCAGCTCTTCCATTGCTGCAAGCTCGACAAATCTTTTCTGTTCCTCTTTTGAGGTGAACATATAGAAGTTGAGTACGGGCAGAGTCCTGTCTGACACAACGATTTTTTCAAACTGACCTCTCGAAGCCTTGTTCTTTTTCTTTTTTGCTTCTTTTTTTGCTTTGAGTTTTTCAAAAAATTCCACTTTTTTATCACCGTTTATTATTGTAACTGTAAATAACGATTTAGTCAATATAAAATTTTTTAAAACTATTTATTTTATAATAATAATGTGTTATACTATCGAGTAAGGATGTGATATGATGAAAAAACTGTCGGTTATCGTACCCTGCTATAATGAAGAGGCTGTTCTTCCCGCCTTTTATGATGAAATCACAAAGGTTGCCGAAGGCTGCAGTAATTATGATTTTGAATTCCTTTTTGTCAATGACGGCAGTAAGGATGCTACTCAGAATATAGTCGAATCCTTTGCAAAGAAGGATGAAAGAGTGAAGTTTATTTCATTCTCAAGAAACTTCGGCAAAGAGGCAGGCATGCTTGCAGGGCTTGAGCACTGCACAGGCGATTTTGCATGCTTTATTGATGCCGATTTACAGCATTCTCCCGAGCTTATCCCCGAAATGCTTAAGGCTGTCGATGAGGAAGGCTATGACATTGCCGCATGCCGCCGTGTTGACAGAAAGGGTGAAAAGAAGTTCAAGAGTATGCTCTCAGGCGCATTCTATAAGGTAGTCAATAAGATATCGGAAACATATATTGATGACGGTGCTCAGGATTACCGTGTCATGAACAGAAATGTCATTGATTCCATTCTTTCAATGAAAGAGAATATCCGTTTCACAAAGGGTATTTTCAGCTGGGTGGGCTTCAATGTCAAATGGTTCCCTCACGAAAACCGTGAAAGGGCAGCAGGCGACACAAAATGGTCTGTCACAAAGCTCTTTAAATATGCCATGGACGGTATCATCGGCTACACAGCAAGCCCCCTGAGGATACCTCTGTATCTCGGCATTCTTCTCATAATTCTCAGCGGAATTTTCGCATTGGCTGTCATTATTCAGTATGCAGTCCTCGGCTTTATCTATGCACTGACACTCAGATGTGTTATGTTCAGTGTGCTCTTTGTAGGCGGACTTATACTCATAAGTCTCGGCATAGCAGGTGAGTATCTGGCAAGAATATATACTGAGGTCAAGGACAGACCCAAGTATCTTATAGCAAAAACAAATTGTGATAAATAAAAAGGAGATAAATACAATGGAAATTACAAGAAAATCAGTTATCGGTGAAATTCTCGACAATTACCCCACACTTGCACCCTACTTCCTTGAAATGGGTATGCACTGTCTCGGCTGTCCCTCAGCAAGAAGCGAAACAGTTGAACAGGCTTGCATGGTTCACGGTGTGAATGCTGATGAGCTCGTTGCAAAGCTCAACGCAAACAAGTAATGAATATCGTTCTGACTCAGAGGCTCAGAACTGCGGCAGAGCTTGTAAGGCAAAACCGAAAAACAGTAGATGTCGGCACAGATCACGGTTATCTGCCGGCATTTCTTGTTATGGGCGGAATTACGGATAATGTGACAGCTGCAGATATAGGCAGAGGACCTCTTGATAATGCTGAAAAAACAATAGAGAAATACTCTCTTGAAGATAAAATAGACACTTGTCTGTCAGACGGACTTGAAAAGATTGACCGTGATACGGAAGAAATCATAATCTGCGGAATGGGCGGTACTCTGATTGCTGAAATTCTCTCAAAAGCCGAATGGATAAAGCACGGAGAAATACATCTTGTGCTTCAGCCGATGACGCATTCATACGATGTCCGAAAATTCCTTTGCGAAAACGGTTTTTACATAGATGCTGAGAAATTTTGCACAGATACGGGCAGGGATTATGTTGTCATAAGTGCATACTATGACGGCAAGGACCGCAGCCGTGACGATTTTTATTATTATTTCGGTGATGTTGCAACGGGTGAAGCTCCGAGTGAAAAGGGCTACATAAAAAAGCAGATTTTCTATGTTAAATCCCGTTATGACGGACTTATGCTCTCAGGCAATGAAGACGAAGCCCGTGTTTTCGGCAGAGTGCTTGACGGCATAAAAGAAAAATGGAGTGAATTATTATGAAAATAAAGGAAGTCTATGATTTTCTTGACAGCATTGCTCCCTATGACACACAATGCGAGTGGGACAACAGCGGATTTATGTGCGGTAATACGGAAAAAGAAACAGATTCTGTTATGCTCTGTCTTGATTGTACAAATGATGTGATAGAACAGGCAGTCGCAAACAGTTGTAAACTTATTGTCTGCCATCATCCTCTGATTTTTGCGCCCGTGAAACGTGTTTGCGGTGAAACACCTCTTTACAATGCAATAAAAAATGACATCACAGTTATTTCTGCTCATACGAATCTCGATATGGCTGATGACGGTGTGAATGATGCGCTCAGTGAAAAACTCGGTCTTACTGATTGTGAAAAGCTCTTTGCGGAGGGGGCTCCCTTTATGAGAATGGGCAATGTAAATGAGTGCACTGCAACAGATTTTGTATCTTTTGTGGCTCAGGAACTCGGTAACGGTGCCGAAGTTTATGATTCGGGTAGAGTTGTTCACAAAGTGGCTGTCTGTGGCGGTGCAGGCGGTGAATATATCCCCGAAGCATATTTCGCAGGCTGTGACACATTCGTCACGGGTGAAGCAAAGCATCATGAAAGACTTGAAGCACAAAGACTCGGCATAAACCTTATTGTTGCAGGTCATTTCAGCACAGAAGTACCTGTTCTCGAAAAATTATGCGATAAATTATTAAGGGCATTTCCGAAGCACCCGATTTGTATTGCTTCGGAGGAAAGCCCCTGCAAAACGGTGGTATAAATGGCATTAGACGGAATTTATCTTCATCTTCTGAGTGAAGAGCTCAAAGAGGTTCTTATAGGCTCAAAGGTGGATAAAATACATCAGACACAGAAAACGGAGCTTGTTTTCACCATGAGAACAAGAAACGGCGCATACAGACTGCTTTTATCGGCATCAGGCAATGCACCGAGGCTTCATCTCACAACACATCAGATTGAAAATCCCCCCAAACCTCCCATGCTCTGTATGCTTCTGCGTAAGCATCTGGGCTCTGCGACACTCCTTGACATCAGGCAGGAGGGGCTCGACAGAATCCTGAGGCTCGTTTTCAGCTCTGTAAATGAACTCGGTGACAGAGTCACAAGAACCCTTGTCATAGAGATTATGGCACAGTACAGCAACATCATTCTCCTTGATGAAAATGATATTATAATTGACGCCGTAAAGCGTGTTGACAACACAAAGTCGTCAGTCCGTGAGGTTCTGCCCTCACTTCCTTATGAGCTTCCCCCGAAGCAGAATAAGCTGAGTATCATTGACGACACTCCCGAGGATATTCTTACATCTATCACAAGCAAAAACACAAAGCTTAACAATGCAATTCTCTCTTCAATGGAGGGTATGTCGCCCGTGCTTTGCCGAGAGATAGCATTCAGAACAGCAGGTATTGATGCTGTTGCAGATGAGCTTTCAGACAATCAGAAGGTAAAGCTTGCATTTGAACTCGAAATGCTTAAAAATACGGTGCTTCACAGAACGGTTTCTCCCAATGCCGTTGCTGATACAGAGGGAAAGCTCCTTGATTTTTCCTTTGTTCCTATTACTCAGTACGGCTCGGCAGCGCAGTATCTGTCTTATGAATCACTTTCCGAAACTCTTGAAAGGTTTTATTTTGAGCGTGAACGCCTTGCAAGAACAAAGTCAAAGGCGGAGGACCTTTTCAAGAATATAAACAATCTCATTGAACGCCTTGCAAAGAAAATCAGCAATCAGATGGCTGAGCTTGAGGAATGCAAGGACAGGGAAGAGAAGAAGATTTTTGCAGAGCTTATCAACGCAAATCTCTACAGACTCGGCAAGGGCAGTAGTTTCTATGAGCTTGAAAATTATTATGATGACTATAAGACCGTGAAAATCCCCGTAAAGCCCGAGCTTACTCCCACGGAGAATGCACAGAGATATTATAAGGAATACAGAAAACTGAGAACAGCCGAAGAAATGCTGACAAAGCTCATTGCAGAGGGCAGGGAGGAGCTTGTTTATCTGCGAACAGTTCTCGATGAGCTCAGCCGTGCCGAAACTGAAAGAGAAATCAGCGAAATCCGTCAGGAGCTTTCCGAAGGCGGTTTTGTGAAGCAGAAGAATCAGGGCAGAGTCAAGAAAAGTACACCTATGCCTCCCCTTGAATTCGATGCTCCCGACGGCTTTAAGGTTTATGTGGGCAGGAACAACATTCAGAACGACAAGCTGTCGCTGAAAACTGCGATGAAGTCGGATTTATGGTTCCATATCCAGAAAGCCCCCGGCTCACATGTCATTCTCTCCCTTGAGGGCAGAGAGCCTACGGAAAATGCAATGGAATTTGCTGCAAAAACGGCAGCCTATTACAGCTCAGGCAGGGAAGCGGGAGCCGTTGAGGTTGACTATACAGAGGTCAGGAACCTGAAAAAGCCTGTGGGTTCAAAACCCGGCTTTGTTATATATCATGTTTATAATTCAGTGTTGGTAAAACCCGAAAACCCCGAAAAATAAAAAGAGGTGGAAGAAATGTCAAAATGCAGAAAGGTCATTACAGCTGTAGCTGTTATTCTCGCAGTTATCATCGCATTTCCGTTATATATGGGTATATCGGCAGGTCTGCTTATGCCGACAGTCCGGTTTGATGCGGAAAGCCTTACAGGTGAGGTCACAAACGGTGCATCGGGCTATCTTTACGGCATTGCAGAAGACGGTGTACCGTCACACAATATGGTCGAAAGTCTTGATGTTTCTTCCGTTTCGGCAAAAACTCAGGGCGGTCTTCAGCACCCCATCGGTGAAGTCGGGGATGTTGCACCGTCACTTCTGAGAACAGGTCATTGCGACTATATTGTCGTTTATCTTCAGGATATGTTCTCCACATGGTATTATGAGGATGCAAACATCACAGAAATGAAGAAAAACGGCACTTATGACTGGAAGGAATTCCTTACAGGTACATATTTTCCCCTTGTTGAACAGTCAATAAATGAAATGAAAGACACCGATTATGCCGACAAGCTTGTTTACTGCATTTTCAATGAATGCGACAACGGTGTGTGGTTCGGTGAATGGGTAAAAGACGGCGAAAACGGCTGGAATGACTGGAATGAGCAGGGCAGAAAGAATTTCTATGAAGCCTGGAAAATGACTTATGATTATGTCAGAAAGCTTGACCCTGATGCAGTTATCGGCGGTCCCGGTTACTATGAATACAGCTCATGGAAAACAGATGAATTCCTGAAATTTACATCGGAAAACAACTGTAATCCTGATGTGATTATCTATCACGAGCTTGGTGACCGTTCAATCTATGACTGGGAAGCTAATGTAAAGGACCTTTATTCAATCGAAGAAAAGTATTCTGTCAGCACAGGTACACCCATAATCATAACAGAATACGGCAGAATGCAGGATAACGGTAACCCCTGCACAATGCTCAAGTACATAGTCCGTACGGAAAACACAAAGGTCTATTCAAATCAGGCATACTGGCTCTTCGCAGACAATCTCTGCAGTACATGTGCCGATTACAACACACCCAACTCTGCATGGTGGGTTTACAGATGGTACACAAGCATGCAGGGACAGACAATGTCGAGTGAAATTGACGATATTCTGCACTCTGACCTCGGCAAAGCCGTGAAAGAGAAAAGGGAGCTCCGTTATCAGCAGTTTATGGGGCTTGGCACAATCACAGATGAAAAGGATAATCTCAGTATTCTTGTTTCAGGTGCCGATTATAAGGGCAGAGTGCTTGTTGAAAATCTTAAGGATACTGCACTTTACGGCAAGGATGTGGAAGTTAAGGTTGAGGCTGTCACTTATCAGGGTATTCTCGGCAAGGTTTATGAGCCTGAAATCGTGAAGATTTACTCCGAAAAATGCGGAAAGAATCTGTCTGTTTCTCTCGATATGGATGACGACACCGCATACCGTATAACCGTGACACCTGCCGTAATGACAGAGGACTTTGAAAATGACAATCTCTGGGTAAGATTCGAAGCGGAGCACGGCACTCTGCTCGGTGATGCATACACATATGACAGCGCTTATGCCACAACGGGTGAAGTAAACGGTATGGTCGGCGGTATGGAAAAAGAGGGCGACGGCGTTGAAATAAAAATTAATGTGCCCGAAGACGGACATTATCAGTTCAGAATAATTTACGGCAAGGCAAATGACGGTCAGACAAGTGCTGACAGAGTCAGTGCAGAAGTGAAATTTACACTTGACGGTGAAGAAAGTGTGCTTTTACTCCCCAACACAATAAGAAGTGAAATCACAGGCACTCTTGACCTTGAAAAGGAGCTTACAAAGGGTGAACATACTCTGAAATTCTCCCATAAAAACGGCACAAGTGTCCTTGACAGCGTTCTTGTCAGAAAAGCTGAGGAGAGAACTTCCGTCTACTTTGAAGAGGATGACGACAGAGAAAACTCATATCTTGCAGTTGCACCCTATGACGGATACTTCACTCTCTTTACATCATCTGAGGGTATGTATGATATTGACGGCGCTCAGGTGAATATTGAATCCGATGACACGGCAGTTTATCTCAGACGGGGTATCAACTACATACAAGCCCCAGAAAAGCTGCTTCTGAATATTCTTGTCACCGATAAAAAAGGACAGTCGATTGTCCTTGAAACGGATTCTGCAGTTCTTTCAGAGGGTGCAGAAGTTAAAAAGAATGATTTTGCAGGAATAAGTTATATAACAGGTATTTCGTCAGAGGGCGGAAAGGCTGAATATAAAATAAATGCACCCGAAAAGGGCACATACAAGCTCACAATAGCCTATTCAAACAACCGTGAAAACGGTGTGCATTCCTATAATGTCGACCTTGTTGAGGACTTTATCACAATCTCCGTAAACGGTGAAAAGAGTGAGAATCTCTACTGCAGAAATACCTATTCTCACGATACATACACAACCGTCACAACAAATATAAGCCTTGAAAAAGGGGAGAATATTCTCACATTCTCAAATGACGGTGCAAACAAATTCAATAACGGCACAACCTTTGCACCCGATATTTCAACAGTTTTCGTAAATGCAGTAAGCGTTAACTGATAATTTACAAAATAATCAGCATTTGTATTGAATATTCCTTTTTTGGATGATAAAATACAGACAGGAGGTTTTGTTATGGATATTTTCAGAATTTTTATGTCACTTATAATGTCATTCGTTATGCTTATTTCAAACGGCATTACTGCACTTCTCCCTGCAGATGCTCCTGAGGCAAAGTCCGAAGCAGAGCTTACGGAAATGGCAGATATCTTTGATAAGCATGAACTCAATGATGTGATTTATGTTGTCAGCGGTCTTTCAAAGGATGAATACACTGCCGTTCAGTCACTTCAGGGACTTGTAAGCAGAGACAAGGCATCCATTTTCATTAATTACGGACACAGCTCATCGGCAGAGCTTGCTGAATTCGCAAAAAAAGGCTGCATACTTCTGTATACCGATGAAAACGGTGCAAAATGGAACCTTGAAAGCCTTGTTACCCGTTTTGCAGAATACATAAACAACAACAGCTATGTTCTTTATACATCTGTTGATGTGACAGAGCAGATCAATATGGCATTCAACTATACAACAGTTTACGGATGCCTTGCAGTGCCCGAAGCTGTTGAGGACACTGTTAAATCCCTCGGCATGACAAAGGCTTATGACCTGACGGAAAAGGAAATCACTGTTTCTGACCAGCGTGCATTCTATGAAGAACACAAGGACGAATTCAGAAAGGATTCACTTGTTCATCTTTATGCAGAGGGCTCGGGTCTTCGTGATTTCGCAGTTCAGCAGAAGATTTTCATCACCTTTGCAAAGGATGAGGATTATGTTGCAAGAGCATTCCGTGAGGAGCTTCTCACTGACCTTGAGCCTGCTTCTCCGGTTCTCGGCTGGTGTCAGTACGAAGTAAAGTTCACAGAGGCTGTTTCAGCATTCGGTCATTATGTTATTCCCTCTGACCACAGCTTCAATATGTCAATACTCAATACCCTTGACTATGGTACAACAGACCTCGGCAGTGAAGCTCAGGCACCTGAGCTTGACCCCGACAAGCATTACATTGCAATCGTTTACAGCGACGGCGACAATGCACAGTGGATTTCAAACGGTTACAGAGAATTCTATACATGGCAGAGCTGCGGACTTGACACTCCCGTCACATGGACATTTGCTCCTCTTATGGATGAGTTCTCACCCGTTGCAGTGAAGAATGCATCTGAAAACAGAGGCAGCTGCTCATTCATTACAGGCCCCTCAGGTGCAGGCTATGCAAGAATTTCAAAGATGTCTGCTGATGAGCTTGCAGCATTTTCCGACATGACAGCGGCAACAATGCTCAGAACGGGAATGACAACTGTCACTCTTCTTGACGAGCCTCTGAGTCTTCCGGGATTTGTTTTTGAAAACAAATTAAGCTATTTTGCAAGATATGATAACATCAACGGCGGTATTCTGCAGATAGACCCCGAAAGATATGAGGGTGGCAAGGGTAAGGTCTTCTTCGTTGATGACAAGCCCTTTGTAAGTGTCCGTCTTTCACTCTGGCATCCCTCGGGTAATGCATCAGAAGTCACAACCGAATGGCTCGACGAACAGGCAGCAGTTGTCAACAGCTTCTCTGCAGATATCAATTCAATCAGCGGTTATTCCGTAATCAATGTCCATCCCTGGACTGTGGGACCCGATGATCTGGCATACTTTGTAAGTCAGCTTGACAGCGATATTGAAGTTATTTCAGCAGATGAGCTCATTTCTGCCGTAACAAAGAATGTTCCCCACGAAACAGCAAAGCCGTAAATTGACGTATAATAAAAGGATGTAAGCCTGAAAACAAGGTTTACATCCTCTTTTATTGTTTGTTTTATTTTTTCTGTTCTCCGCCGAAAACATCGGCAACCTCACTGATTGTAAGGTATGCGTCGGGGTCGATGGTGTGAACGATATCCTTCATTTTTGAAATCTGGAATCTGTTTACGACAAAGTAAATCACTGTTTTTTCCTTGTTGGAGTAGCCTCCTCTTGCGGGGATGTTTGTTGTGCCGTGTTCAAATGCAGCAGAGAGTGCTCCGCTGACCTCATCGGGCTTTTCGGTCACAATCATAACACCCTTTGAACGGTCAAAGCCTTCAACAATAAAGTCAACTGTTTTGAGGGCTGCCGCATTTGTGACAATGGAGTAAAGGGGCAGAATCCAGCTGTTTCTGACAAAACCGCATATGATGTAAAGAATGACATTGTAAATCATACAGAAGGTGCCGACGGTTATGTTAAGCTTTTTTGCAAAGATGACAGCCATAACCTCTATGCCGTCAATGGCACCGCCGAAACGGATTGTCAGACCGCTTCCGACACCTGAAATGAGACCGCCGAAAATAGCACACAGCAAGAGGTCGTCACCTGCAAGAGGAGAAGCCATGCTCACATCAATGGGCAGAATATCTGTTATCAGCCATGCACCAAGGGAGTATATACCCACTGCATAAAGGGAGTAAAGAGTAAAGGGGAGCCCCTGTCTTTTATAGCCCAATATGAAAAGCGGTATGTTGAGAATAAGCAGGAAAACGGAAAGTGTCATCCATTCGGGAGTTATCTGTGAAAGAAGCATTGATGTGCCCGAAATCCCGCTGTCATAAAGCTTTACGGGAGCGAGAAAAACTGTAACGCCGAATGAATTGATAAAGCCTGCAACGGTAAGAAGAGGAAAATACCACCATCTGATTTTTTTCATTTCCTTAAGAAGCTTATTATTCTTTTTCATAGCAACCTCCTTTTTATATATTATATCATATTCCGGAAAGCATTACAACAGCTTAAATTTTTTTGCATATAAAAACAGCCATCGCACAAGCAATGACTGTTTTTGTGAAACTGTGTATTATCCGTGGCTTCTGAGCTTCTCAATGGCATCCTTTCTGTCCTGTGCCCTGAAGACATAGCTTCCTGCAACAAGGACATCTGCACCGTTTTCCGTTGCCTGAGAAACAGTTTTGTCATCAATTCCGCCGTCAACCTGAATTCTCATGTCAAGCCCTCTTCTGACAGCTTCTTCACGGATTGCCCTGACCTTAGGCATCATATCAGGCATAAAGGACTGACCGCCGAAGCCGGGCTCAACTGTCATTACAAGCACCATATAAAGGTCATCAAGATAAGGGAAGACAGCCTCTGCAGGTGTTTTCGGCTTGAGTGAGATTGCGGCTTTTATGCCGTGCTTTTTTATTTCTTCGATTGTACCTCTGACATCGTCGGTTGCTTCAATGTGGAATGTGATTATATCAGCCCCCGCAGAAGCAAAATCACCGATGTATCTTTTCGGCTCCTCAATCATCAGATGGACATCAAAGGGAAGTGCTGTCTTTCCCCTGAGGCACTTTATGACGGGAGCACCGAGGGTGATATTAGGCACAAACATGCCGTCCATGACATCTATATGGACAAGGTCTGCCCCAGCTTTTTCAATTGAAATAACTTCATCTGCAAGGTGTGAAAAATCACTTGCAAGAATTGACGGTGAAATGAGCATGATAATATCCTTCCTGTTACGGTTATATATTTAATATAACACAAAACTGCAGAACGGTCAATAGAAAAGGGGATGTAAAAAACATCCCCTCCATGATAAATTATGCTATTGTAAGCTTTTCCATGTTTGCTGCTGCTCTGAGTATTGTTCTTGCATCAGCAGCTGTAACCTTGCCGTTCATATCAGCATCTGCAGCTGAAAGAATATGCTTTTCTGCCTTGTCAAGTCCTGCAGCAAGTCTGAGTGCAAGTCTTGCATCGGCTGCGCTGACCTTACCGTTACAGTCAGTATCACCGAGAACAACAACCGTATATTCAAAGATTGTTCTTTCGGAAAGTGTGATTGTTACTGTACAGTTGAGAATGTCACCTGTTGTGAGTGTGTCATTTCTGCCGAGCTTGTTGCCTTCTGCATCTGTTACGAATGTATCCATGAAGTTGTCATCCTCAAACAGATTGCAGATTGTGCCTGCCTTTGTGCCTTCATATGCAGGGCTTACAAGCTTGTCTGTCATGTTGAGGCTGTATGTGACATCCTTGCCGATAACCTCGCCTTCTTCAAGGTCTTCAAGCTTCCATACCTGAGCACCGTAGAAGGGGTTTGCAGTACCGATGTAAAGTCCGTCTTCTGTGGGAGCAAAGGTTCTTGCACCGTAGTTGTATTCATCATTGAAACCGTTGAGTGTGACACAGTCGAAGTTCTTCATGTCTGATGTTGCATAAAGGTCGAAGCCTGCAGTGTTGTTTACCATGTACTGAGAAATCTCAAGATACATTGAAAGTCCCTTCATGTCAAAGAGGCTGATAATCTTGTTGAGAAGAGCCTTTGCTTCGCTTGTTTCTTCTGTTTCGGGAAGGTCGTCAATCAGCTCCTGAGCCTCTGCAACAGATTCGCTGATTGCCTGAGCATCACCCTGAGCAACAGAGTCTGCGATTCCGTCAACAGCTGCCTGAGCTTCTTCACCGCCCTTGATTTTGCCCATGATGTTTGAGATTGCAGCAACAACATTCATTACATCGTCAGTGTTGAGAGATGCAAGGAAGCCGTCTGTAATCTGTGTAACATACTTGTACATGGGCTCAGCGTCGAATGTGCTGATAAAGAGCTTTCCGTCATATTCCTGGAAACGCCAGATATACTCGTTGGAGGTGCCCTCCATGAGCTTGTTGAATTCTGTTACTTCCGTTACCTTGTCATCTGCATCAACCTCATAGAGCTTCTGAGGATGTGTGATTGAGTAATAGAGGGGAGCAAGGAGCTGTGAGAGCTTCATTGATTCAACATTGCCCCTGAGATAGGGAACAAGCTGCTTGATGATAGCTGCAAGTGATTTTGTTGCATAGTCGAATGTACCGACATAGAGCTTGCCGTTGTAAACAACGGGAGTTGCAGAGCTTGCTACAGCACCGCCGTAGGGATAGCCTGCTGCTGTGGGAGCCATACCGGGGTAGTAGTCACTGTTCTTGCCGATAACCTCTGTCCATACCCAGCCGTATTCGTTGGCATTTTCATTTTCGGGGTCTTCAATACCCTTGAACATTACAAAACCGTTTGATGTTGCAATGATTGCATAAAGATAGCCGTTGTAAGAAATAATATCCCACATGTTGCCGCCTTCACCCTGATAGATGGTGTCCTCGGCATATTCAATGAAGTCCTTATGGTCGGCAACTCTGTTCCATTCCTCGCCTTCCATACGGATGATAGCCATTTTTGTGTACTGTGAGCCGTCTTCCTTGACATTGTCTGTGATTCTTGTGTCAAAGCCTGCGAAATAGAGCTCGTCGTTGTAAACAGCACTTGAACGGAAGGATGCACCTGCACCGCCTGAGAATGCAACTGTTACGTTGTCATCCTTGTCAACTTTTAGGATTCTTGTTGTGACAGCACCCATTGTGCCGTAGTAAAGGTCGCCCTTGTATTCGACAACATTTCTGTATGCCGCATCAAGATATACATCATACTGCTCAAGATAAGGAGGCTGATAAATGATTTCTGTTTCAGATGTTTCGGGGTTGAGCTTGAGAATCATGGACTGTCTTTCATCCTTTCTGAAGGGAGGAAGCTCGCCTCTTGTGAGGATTGTTTCTACCTCATTGATGATGTCCATGTCAATTCCCGTGCCGAATGTGGAAACGGCAACATTAAGGAAGTTTCTGTTTACACCGATGTAAAGATAGCCGTCACGGTATGCTGTTGACCATGCATAGCTGTTGATTCTGTTTGCTGCATCGCCGTAAAGCAGACCGTCAGGCTCACCGCTGCCTGTTGTGGGGTTTGAGATTTTTGTGATTTTGTAGTTATCTGAGTAATAGATGTTTGCTGCTTCATCTGCAGAAGCGGGAATCATTATTGTCAGTATCATGAGCACTGACAAAATAATTGATAATGCCTTTTTTGGAAAATTGCATAAAAAAACCCTTTCTTTCGGTTAAAAAACCGTTATTTTATATAAGCATATCATATGTATGTTTGCAAAATGTTAACAAAATGTAAATTGTGCAACAGAAAGTGCAAAAATGAACAATATATAATAAAAACCTGCAATATGTTGAATATTGCAGGCTGAATGTTAACTTTTTTTTTTGCTTATGAGAAAATTGTTTCAAAGAGCTCTTTTATTCTTTCAAAGAAGCTGACGATACTGTCAAGCAGCTTTCTGATAAATGTTTTGTTTTCCCACTGTGCATAGAGCACGATATTGTCATTGACCGTGATTGTGTCACCTGCAGCATAGCTGTTGCCCATGCCGTCGGGAGAGTCTGACCAGTGTGAGAATGTAAGATTCTTATTGTTTGATGCAGGAGCTGCAAGCACTGTTGCAGTGCTGTCTGCAGTGTAGATGACAGTGTCATGAACAAGAGCTTTTCCTGTTGCACCGACATCATATTTTACGAAGTATGTGTCGTTGCTGAATGCCTGAGAAATAACGGGATATCTTGCATCTGCATAGGTAGAGACGATATTGACCTGACCGTTGTAATGGTTTTCTATATCTGCAAGATTTGTTGTGCCGAAATTGTTCCAGCGTACGGCATTCATGATTGCAGAGGCAGTCAGTTCAGCTCTTTCAGTTTCAATCTGAGCTCTGAAGGTGGGATAATAGGGGACAAATTTCTCTGCCCATATCTGTTCAACCTTTTCCTGGAAATCATTGTGTGTGAAAGCCTGTGCAAGGAGTGATTTCCTGTTTTCGGCGTGGTTGCCGATAAAGCATGTCTGCACATAAAGGAGATTCGGGTCTGCCACATTGGGGACATGGTTTATAAGGTCATTCGGCTGTGCATGACCGAGACCGAGGTCAAAGTCCCAGCCGGGACCGCATGTGAGCTTTCCTCCAACATCCTTGTGAAGATAGAAGCTTGAGCTGCAGCCGTCAAAGTTGGCTGTGAATTCAAGAATCACATACATTGCTGCAAGGGAATCAACATCGATGTATTCTGAATAATGCTTTCCCTGTGAGTTGTAGCCTGTGGGGGAATAGAGAGCATCCTCAAAAGCCTGATAGTAGTTGCTGATGTAGGTTACCTGAGCTCTTGAAGCGTATTCGGGAGTCTTGACAACAATTGCCTGACCGATATCGGTGATAAAGCCCGAAACTTCGTTTACATAACGGTAGATTTTCTCTGTTTCAAGGAGATATCCGCCCGAAATATTTGCAGGATTGTAGGGGATGTTTGCATATTTGATTGAGCCGAATTCCCTTGAATTCTGTTTTCCTCCGAGGGGGTATTCGTCAAGGTCCTTTTCGTTGACATCCTCTGTTTCGCCCTCAAGGTCATGTATATCAACACGGTTTTCGCCGATGTCAACCTTTTCAGTAATCATATAAAGACCTGCATATTCACCGTTGAGGTAAAGATGCACATTGTAGCTGTCCGTTGTAAAGGGGATACCCATCGCACGGGCAAGGTCGTAGCAGAGAGAATTCTTGATAAGTGAATTATCACTGGGGTTTGAGAGCATACACCAGCTTTTGTGCTTGCCCATTCCGAAAAGGTCAGCCTTTTCGTCAAGCTTGATGTTATAGGGCTTCTTGTCTGAAAGCCATGTGGAGTTGCCTCTTCCCTTTATATAGTCAAGTACACCGTTGTACTGCTCGTTTCCGTCCTTGTCGAGAATCAGGATGTTACCCGGCTCCTTGTGCTCTTTATCGGCATGTACGGAAGCCATGTTGCCCGACTCTGTGTTGATGTATACCGTGCCTGTGTTGTCGGCTGTAAGGACCTTGAGATTGTAGCTTGCGTCGCCGCAGGTAAGGACAAACCTTTCACCCTGAGCAAAAACAGCTGTCTTTTCTCCGTTGATGAGCTTTTCGCCGTTGCACATTACATCAGCGGTAGCATTGAAACGGACCGTCAGTGAAGCCCTGTCGGCACCTGTGGGCAGGAAAAGGTAATAGTTACCGTCGTAGGAATGAAACCATCTGACAGCACCGAGATCCATGGCAGACTGTGCAGATGCAGTGTCAACTGCAAAGGTGCTGATAGTGTCACCTGCTGCTCCTGCAAAAATGCCCATAGCAACTGTCAGAACGGAAATAATCACAATTGTCATGAAAACTTTCAATGTTTTTTTCATTTTTACAACTCCATTCAATGTTTATTTTGTACATTATAACATAAAGTGCATGCTGAATTCAATAGTTATCACAGAAACAGTATGTTTATATATATTTTTCTTGACTTTTTATAAAAAAAAATATATTATTATTGTGTATACGAATGCACTGTTTATTATAACAGCGGAGGAAAGATTATGAAAATGAAAAAACTGATTGCCGTATTTATGACGGTTGTCATGTTGTTTACAGTCATGTCATGCGCACTTCATGCAGCAGCACTTGTCATGTGTGAAACGCAGTATATGTATGACACTGCAAATCCCTCATGGCTCAAGGACCTTATTGTAAAGGAGAATATGTCTTCTGTTGACGGTCTTTCTCAGCGTAATGACCTTATTCCCAAGGCGGCATACCCTTACCGTGAAACGGCAGAATCCTTCAAGGAGGAGGTTTCCTATTATCAGGTGCTTTATACACTTGATGAGGATATGGCAGATGCAGCTTACATATATATGCTTGAGATAGCAAAGGCATTTGCAGGCAATACAACATCATCATATTCCGATGAATTCATACGCTCATATCTTGAAAGTCTCGGAATTGTCTATCCCGAAGAGGGTGCAGACGACAGCGAAACAAAGATTGTTGCAAGAGCACTGTTTTCGATTGTTACAACCGATTCCGATTATAAGGTAAAGAGAGGTACGGGGCTTTACGAGGCATTCACAGATTATGTTTCGGTCATTCTCGGCGTGAATGTCAGCTCGGTTATCAAATTTGACAAGGACTCAAAGCTTACAGACCTCAGTGAATATGTTGTTGCCGCATGTAAATATCTTCTTTATAATGCAGGCTACAATGTCAGCAAGGATACATCCGACGAAGAGGTTTTCAGACTTATTGCAATCATGACAATCAGGTCTCAGGGCATATCAATCGATTCAGGCTCTGCAACCTTTGAGGAAATCAAGAACAAATACCTTTGTGCAATGATGTGCAAGGTCTATGATGTTTCAATTGATACCGATGCTTTCGGCAGGGCAGTTGAGAAGAACAATCTTCCGTTCTACATGCTTCAGCTCATAGGTAAGGAGAACGGCCTGACCGTCAGGGATTCTCTTACATATGAACAGGCATTTGACCTTGTATGTGAAAAGACAGAGTATTTCAACCTTGAAGAAGGTGAGTTTTACGCAGATATATATGAATATGATGTAAAGCTCAGCTACAAACGCAGTAAAATCTGGCTTTATCCCCAGACTCTCGGCACAACAGATGAATCTGCCGGCACAAAGGTGAATGTGCTCATTGACGGCAAGGATGTCAGAGAAAACTATTATGTCGATGTTGAGATTACAGCTGACAAAGAAGTTATTCCCCTTGTTATAACCGTTGAATACACCGACAGCACGGGAAAAAAGACTTCATCTTCCTATAAAATCAATGTGTATCAGGGTACTCAGGAGCCTGTTGCAGGCGGTACAATTTCCGATGCACTTTCAGGCGTAAAGGATGTTGTTGAAGATGTGCTTGAGGAAATCGGTCTTGATTCCTCAATTGCTGACATCATCGCAAACATTCCCTTTGAGCTTCCCACAAGACTTCTCAATCTTACATCGCTCATTATTCCCTCATTTGATAAGCTGCAGCTGGGTTCAGGCTTCCTTGCACAGCTTTTCGGCTATTCAAAGGAGGATGACTCAAATGTCAACAACGGTACTATCGGCGGTGTCGGAGGTCTTGATTCTTTCAATTCTTCACAGAATTCAACACAGAGCATGAACTTCGGCACAATCAATCCCGGAAATCTGCAGTTCAACAATCAGAATACGCCTCCTGTCATTACTCCCGCTGATTCAATTGTTATCCCCGATGTTCAGAATCCCGCAGGCACTCCCCAGATACAGGATGAAGGAAACTGGTTTGAGGAGCTTATGGCTGACAGAAATGCAGTGCTTATCATTGTTATTATCCTGGTGCTTACATTCGGCGTGTGCTTTACGCTGTTTATAATGATTTTCAATGAGAAATCAGCAAGGGATAAGCTGAAAAAACGAAGAAAATAATTTTTTATTATAAAATAATCTGACGGCTGAAGATATTCAGACCGTATAAACGGAGAGGATTAAAATGGCAAATGAAAAAATCATGATTGTTGACGATGATGTCAATATCTGCGAGCTTGTGAGACTTTATCTTGAAAAAGAAAAGTATTCCGTTGTTATCGTCAATGACGGTCTTGAGGCTGTCAGCACCTTTGCTGAAGTGAAGCCCGACCTTGTTGTGCTTGATATTATGCTTCCCGGTCTTGACGGCTGGCAGGTGTGCAGAAAAATCCGCAGCTCATCAAATGTGCCCATCATCATGCTTTCTGCAAAGGGTGAAACATTTGACAAGGTGCTCGGTCTTGAGCTCGGTGCTGATGACTATGTTGTCAAGCCCTTTGAAACAAAGGAAGTGCTTGCAAGAATCAAGGCTGTTCTCAGAAGAACGGCAACCTCTGCAGCAGAGCAGACCAAGGAAGTTCATTTTGACAAGCTTTCAATCAATCTTACAAATTATGAGCTTAAGGTCAACGGAACACAGGTTGACACTCCTCCCAAAGAGCTTGAGCTTATTTTCCACCTTGCAAGCAACCCCAACAGAGTTTTCACAAGAGACCAGCTTCTTGACGAGGTATGGGGCTTTGACTATTACGGCGACTCAAGAACGGTTGACGTTCATGTCAAGAGACTTCGTGAAAAGCTTGAAGGCGTTTCCGACAAATGGGAGCTCAAGACTGTCTGGAGTGTAGGCTACAAGTTTGAAACCAAGGACTGATATGTCTGACAGAAAGAATAAGAGCAGACGCCGTGTCAGTCTGTTCGTGAACTATGTTGCATTCTTTGTTACTGTTGAAATAATCTGTCTTCTGGCATTCGGCGGTGTTCTGTTCTACTTTGTCTCATACACATGGGAGGATGAGCAGAAACAGAAGCTGTTTGATTACACAGACAATATTGCTGACGTATATGAAGAATTTCTCGCATCTGCATCCTCAGGAAACGATGTCTCATTTTCGGGACTGTGTTATGCCGTTTCCAGTGTGACGGATGCCGCACAGGCAGATATTTTCATTGCAAACCTTGACGGTGAGATTATATTCTGCAGTGATATGGCAAACACTCAGGACGAATTCACGGGCGTCATAACCTGCGAAAAGCATTCAGAAGTACATATTCCCGGTGAAGTTTACACGGGAATTCTTGTTGACGGAATGATGGCGACAAGAAGCGACCTCGGCGGTATTTATTCCGAGGAGGTTTTTGTTGCCGCAAGCGTTGCAAAGCGTATTCATGCCTCCGAAGCAGAGGGCATTGTTTTTGCCGTGCAGAGCCTTGATACAGGTCTTATGCCCTATAAGGCGGAATTCCTGCAGATATTCATCCTTGTCGGTATTGCATTCGTTATTGTCACAAGCCTTCTTATTTATATTTCAACTTATACTATAACACGTCCCTTAAGGGATATGTCAGAAGCCACAAAGCAGTATTCAAAGGGTGATTTCTCTTACAGAATACAGCGTAATAAAAGAAACACCGTCAGGGAATTTGACGAGCTTTCCGCTGCGATAAATTCCATGGCTGACAGCCTTGAAAAGCTCGAGAATTCAAGAAGTGAATTTGTTGCAAATGTGTCCCATGAGCTTAAAACACCCATGACCACAATCGGCGGCTTCATTGACGGTATTCTTGACGGTACAATTGATGAAAAAAACAGGAATCATTATCTGGGAATTGTATCAGATGAGGTAAAAAGACTTTCACGGCTTGTTGTTTCCATGCTCAATATGTCAAAGATGGAAGCAGGGGAGCTTCGCATAAAACCCGAAAAATTTAACCTTACAGGGCAGATTATCGGTATTTTTATGTCATTTGAGCAGAAAATAGATGATAAGAAAATTAATATCAGAGGTCTTGACAGCCTTTCAAATATCTATATAGAAGCCGACTCCGATATGATAAGTCAGGTGTTCTATAATCTTATTGACAATGCAGTCAAGTTTACTCCCGAAAACGGCGATATCTCAGCATTCATGACAACAGAAGATGAGTATGTGACCGTCACTGTCCGTAATACGGGCAAGGGAATTGCACCCGAAGACCTTGAGCATGTATTTGAGCGTTTTTATAAGGGTGACAAGTCGAGGAGCCTTGATGCGAAAAGTGCAGGTCTCGGTCTGTTCATTGTCAGGAATATTGTCAATCTTCACGGCGGTGAAATTACCGCAGACAGCGTATACGGTAAGTATACTCAGTTTACCGTTAAATTAAAAATCAGACTTATCGGCTGATTTTAAAGCCTCATTTCAGTTTTTTGCTGTTAAATTACAGTATCTTAAATATCCCGTTGGAGGAAACAAAATGGACGAAAATATTTTCGGCGGTGCACCCGTTGAACCCGAAGCACCGCATGATGAAGAAAATAATGACAAGGTGAATGATGTTCAGGAAACTATTCCCGAGGTGTCATACGAAGAGAGTAAGCCTGAGGCTCAGAATGTGCATGAAGTGAATCATTCATCAGAATATCATTATAACAAGGCTCAGTATGAGAACCTGACAGGAGCATCTGCAGACAGCGGAAATGTAAATAACGGCTCCGTATACGGACAGGGCAATGGTTACGGTGCTCAGCAGAATTATCAGCCCTCATACAATCAGAACCCTTACGGTTATAATTCTTACGGCAATAATGCAGGTATGGGATACGGTCAGCCTTCTCAGGGCAGTCAGTATCAGTATTCACAGCCCGTAACACCTCCCGTAACTCCTCCTGAAAAGAAGAAGAATACAGGACTCAGAGTTTTCATCGGAATCATTGTCGGCATCGTTGTTCTTGTTGCTGTGCTTATGGTTGCACTTTTTGCAGGTGACGGCATAACAGAAGCAGGAAAAGAAAATGCAGAATCAGGAAACTCAGAGCAGATAGAGAATGTTGAGGATGTCACTCTCAGCGAAAGCTCAAATGTAATGGGTGATGCCGTTACTGTTGCAAAGGTTGCAAAGCCCTTCAATGTAGGTATCCTTGTTTATTCAAAGAATCAGCTTTATACAGAAGGCTCAGGTGTTATCCTCAAAGAGGATGCTGACGGAAAATACACATATATCGTCACATGTGCCCATGTTGTCAATTACAGCGGTGTCGCACTTTCCGTTCTTATGGAGGACGGTACAGAATACCCTGCAGACCTTGTGGGTATGGATACAAGAACAGACCTTGCTGTTGTCAGAATCGAAGCAAGCGGTCTTCCCACAGCTGAAATTGCTGATTCCGAAAAGCTTGTTGTCGGTCAGACAGTATATGCAGTCGGCAATCCCGGCGGCTCTGAATTCTTCGGCTCTGTCACAGACGGTATTGTTTCTGCAATCGGCAGACCTGTCAGCTCAAACACAGGCTATGAGATGGAATGTATCCAGCATACATCAGCCATCAACCCCGGTAACTCAGGCGGTGCCCTTGTCAACGGCGAAGGCAAGCTTGTGGGGATTAATTCAATGAAGATTGCATCAACGGAATATGAGGGAATGGGCTTTGCCGTACCCTCATCAGTCATGATTGATGTATTCAATTCAATTATCGAAAACGGCTATGTTTCAGGCAGAGCAAAGCTCGGCATTCAGTATGCAACACCCTCAAACTACAGCCAGACATATGCAATGTATGTACAGATGAAGGGACTTCCCACAGGTACAATCGTTATCGCATCTGTCAGCGAGGACAGCGACCTTTACGGTAAGGATGTCAAGGAAGGCGACATGATTACAGCTGTCAACGGCAAGGAAATGACTCATTCAGACATGCTTGCAGATATGATTGAGGATATGTCGGCAGGTGATACACTCACTCTGACAATTGTCCGTGTCAATACTGATGACTGGTCACAGACTGAAAGGGAAGTAACCGTCAAGCTTGTTGAGGATACAGGTGCATCAGGTGCACAGACTCCCGAAACAAATGAAGATTCAGGCTCAGGCTCAATGCCCTACGGCGATGATTATCAGGACTGGTATGAATTCTTCAAGGATTTCTACGGATATTGATAAATAAAACAAACGGTTTCCTCCTGCATTGCAGGAGGAATTTATTTATGTCAGCCATGAGTTTTGAACAAGTTCTGAACAGTAATTGCTGACTTTTGAACAAGTTCTGAACATTTTTATGCGACCGCATAGGGTGAAAAAACGCATTCTCAATGTCAATCACAATATCTTTATCATTTTTATTATCTTTATTATTATCATTATCATTATCGGCATTTCTGGTATCCAGTCGCAGCGACCGCATACGAGCGCATAAAGCAGAATTTGTCAAGCCAATTAACAATACAATGTACAATTTACAATCGTGCAGATGTAGCGATACAGGCGTTTTTTTGAAAATCATTGTACATTGTAATTATTCATTGACACATTATGATTAAAAAACACAGCCACTTATGCCGAGTGTTCGTAAGGACACTCGGCAGTTTTATTCGCCATACGGCGAGTGATATTGCTTCGCAGTTATATACTGCTACGCATTGTGTTATTGTCCTTCGGACAGTTTTATGCGAATAAAATAACA
>JAFUIY010000092.1 GCA_017473925.1 Clostridia bacterium
TCGTAAAGGTCTGTGGTCGGAGCCTTTCTTAAACCGTCTTGCGGTAGGAGGTGAAACCGATCCACAGTATCCATTACAGTATAGCATACAGTCCTTGGAGAGGGACTCTAATAACTACTACTTTATTATACGAGGAGTTGTGTTTATGCAGTTTTTTGAATATCTGCTTGATAAATTCGGGACAAATGAACCTATAATGTCAAATGAAATTGAATTCGAAGATTATTCAAAGCCTTGGATATATAAGCAACTGAATACTCTTGTTGTAGAAGGTAAGCTTATGCGCTTTGAAAAGGGTGTTTACTATATACCGACAGAAACTGTTTTCGGCAAGAGTTTGCTCAATCCCCGAAAGGTTATTGAAAAGAAATATATTTCTGACGGCAACGATACAATCGGATATTATTCGGGCGTAACATTTCAGAATCAGTTACGACTTTCTACTCAGATGTCAAATGTAATTGAAATCTATACAAATAACGAAACATCAAAGACCCGTGATGTGTTGGTCGGCAGTCAGAGAGTTCTTCTTCGCAGAGCAAGAACAAAAATCACCGGTTCAAATGTCGCTGTACTCAGTTTTCTGGAGCTCATGAATGATACTTCTCCTGCTTTTCTTGATGATGAACGAAAAGAGATTATTCAGGACTTTATTAAAGCAAACGGCATAACCCGTAAGAATATTACTGAATATGCTCCTGTTTTCCCTGACAGAGTGATGAGAAATCTTATTGAAAGTGAGGTCGTATATAATGTTGCACCATAACAGAGAAACTTTTGAACAGGTCATTTTAAGAGTAGCTGAAGATAAAAAAATCGCACCTGAAATTATAGAAAAAGATTATTATGTTACGCTCTTTCTTAAAAAGATAAAAGAATTGCAACCTAATCTTATCTTCAAAGGCGGTACATCTCTTTCAAAATGCTATAAACTTATAAACCGTTTTTCAGAAGATATTGATTTGAATATTGAAACAGAGGCAAAGCCTACCGAAGGACAAAGAAAAAAGCTTAAAGCAAATATCGTTTCTGTAATTGATGAATTCGGTTTTGTGCTTTCAAATCCTGATAAAGTACACAGCAGAAGAGATTATAATAAGTATATTATTGATTATCCGACTGTTTTTAATTCTGATTATCTGAAAGAAAATCTTATTGTGGAAACCGCTGTGTATATCAAGGCGTATCCTTGCAAAGAAATGCAGGCAACAAGCATTATCTATGATTTTCTGAAAGAAAACGGATATGATAATCTTATTGCAGAATATAATCTTGAGCCATTCAATGTCAATGTTCAGGCTGCAGAACGAACACTGATTGATAAACTGTATGCATTGGGAGATTATTATCTTTGTGATGCGGTTCAGGAACATTCCCGCCATATATATGATATTTATAAGTTGCTCGATATTGTTGAGCTGAACGACGAATTAAGAATGCTTGCAAAAGCTGTTTTTGAGGAAAGAAAAGGTCATCCGAACTGCCATTCTGCAAAGGATGATATTGATATGAATAAGCTTCTTCAGGAAATTATCGATAGTGAAGCATATAAAAAGGATTATCAGGACATTACAGAAAAAATAGTGTTTGATAATATTAACTATTCAACAGCAATCAAAGCACTACAGACTGTTGTTGACAGTAAATTGTTCTGATATCATAAGGTGGATTTATGAGTATACTTGCAACTGCAAGTGGTAAATCAGTTTACCGTGGATATGAATATTTGTTAGAAAACAAGGTTTTATCCTGCAATCAGCTTAATGATTCTGAATATGAGGGGACTGTTAAAGGAACAGCACAGAATCCGTATTCTGTACATCTCAATCTTAAGAAACCTAAAACTTCAACCTGCGACTGTCCTTTTGCAAACGGACTGAAAATTTGTAAACATATGGTTGCAGTTTTCTTCACAGCCTTTCCTGATGAAGCAGAAAACTATAGAAGACAGCTTGAAGAATACGAAGCTGAAGAAGAACAACGAGAACAGGAATTTGAGGAACTTTGCAACAGGGTAATTGAGCGTGTACATAGTATGCCGAAAAATGATTTAAAGCAAGCTTTGTTGCAACTTCTTTTCGAAGGCCCTGAGTGGCAATTTGAAAGATTTGTTAATGAGTATATTGAATGGTGATAGAAATACTCAGCAGGATGATTGAAAGGAAATCAGAATGGATAAAAACAAAGCAATAAAATATATTTTAGAAAATGCACGGCCGCTTGAATTGGCTATTTACAGATATTTCTTTGAAAATGAATCAAACAAAGCTGTTATTAACGAGCTTTCAAAGTTTCAAAATGTTGATGGCGGATTCGGTAATGCCCTTGAGCCTGATTTCTTTAATCCCAATTCAAGTCCGATTGCGACTAACGATGCAATAATCACTCTTTGCCATGTAAATGCACTTGACGGATATTCTGATATTGTAAAAGGAATCGTCAGATATTTGGCATCTCACGATTCTTTTAACGAAGATAAAAAACGATGGCTGTTTGCAATAGACAGCAACAAGGATTACCCTCATGCAATTTGGTGGGAGAAAAAAGGCGACGGTATCAGCAAATTTAATCCGTCAATCTCATTGGCGGCATTTATGGTTTGCTATGGTACTCGCACTTCTCTTTATGAAGAGATAATAAAAGAAGCTGTTACATATCTCGAAAACGGAGAAGAAATCAGCGGAGATGATGTAAATTGTTATCTGCTGGCTTATGAGCTTTTAACTGCAAACAGTATTAACGATATAGTTAATTTAGATGCTTTTAAAGACCTAAATTGTATTTCTCATTTTTTCAAATAATTGTTTTAATTCAGAGAATGATTGTTCCGCATTATTTATGATAGTTTTTCTGTAAAGCTCAGAATGAATTATCTTTTCTGTTTGTAATGGTCCAACAAAAAAAGAAAGAAGTTGTTTTGACATATCATCCGCTAATTTTTGATAATCAATATTTATAACACAGTCAAAAGGGTCATTAAAATGTTTCGGAGATGATAACCATATCGTATTATTACTGATGTTTTCTAAAGAAAAATTTTTTCCATCAGGCAAATATTCAGCGGAAAAGAACTTAATTAAAGTTTTTGGTGCTACTTCATTCCATAACCTGTCAAGTTCTTTTTCATCAGCATTTATATATGCATTATGAAAATTTTTTATTTCGCTGTTTTCCATATTTCTCCCTCAAAACTTTTAAAGATTAAAACAATAAATAAACATTGTTTTTCAGATTTCGTAAAAATACCTTTTTATATTCTCAGCATCAGGATAATTAATTTCATCGATTGCCCTGACTACTTCATCAGCATGATATTCAACATCGATTATTTCCACGTCGATATTACTGTTATCTATATTCACAATGCCTGCCCGTGCGATATTTTTATCAACTCCGGGACAACCGAGCGAACCGACATTTATATAAAATTTATTGCCCTTGCAAATATTTCTGCAATGATTATGACCGTATAAAACGATGTCACTATTAACATTATCAAACATTTCATCCAAATCATCTGCAGACGGATTTTTCTTACCGCCTTTATAATGACCGTCATAGTCCATACGGCAATGTACAACTGTCAACATGTGACCTTCACAATTGAAACTTGTTTGATACGGCAAACTTCTGAGAAAGGCAACTGATTCTTTTGATAACAAACCGTGTTCCCATTTGTGATGCTTCATTTCCTCATAACCCATATTTTCTTCATTGGGATACTCAGTCGGCATTTCATCAAGCAGGTATTTTTCATGATTTCCACGGACTGCAATGAGATTGGGAATCTGCATCAGATATTGAACTGTTTCTTCGGGGAAAGGTCCGATTCCGATTATATCTCCGCAGCAAATAATCTTATCGCAATCGAGCTGTTGCAATTTTTCTATAATAACTTTAAGTGCTGTAAGATTGTTATGTATATCGGTGATTACTCCCAGTTTCATTGAATCCACCTGCTTTCTGTATGTAAAGATTTCTTAAATGTAATTATAGCACTTTTTATTAAGAAATTCAATATAACAACTGCCCCCACAAAAGTGAGAGCAGCAAACATTATCTTTCTTCAATTGGAATCCATATTTCCATATATCGTTTAGAAAAATCATCATCGAAAAATAGCTTGTTGATTTGTGGGTGTTCAGATATTTTGTATTCTGTTGTAGGCAACCATTCAGATACGATTTTCTTCATAAGTGAAGCCCATTCATCATCAGGTGACTCACAACAACTTGTTTCAAACACAGCGTATTTATGTGCTGATATTGTAATACTTGTCAAATCCTGCTCAATGTGGGCTACAGGACAATCGGCAGCAATGATATGGGTAAATTCATCATTTACAAAGTCTGTATAAACATCATACCACACAGGCTCATCTTTTCGAAAAGTTTTTAACTTGCGAATAATATCTTTGCTTGTCTGCCAATGTCTTTTTGTTTCTTTATAGGTGTTATCTGCATTCGTGGGACTGCCTGAGCATTTAATGCTGTGCCCTAAAAGAACAAGGGATTCTTTATCCTCTATTCTGTAATTCATAGTTGTACCGCCTTCCAAAGAAAATTTCAGTACAAGACGGGAAAAGGATTTAAGATTACTGCCGTTATTTCGGGCTTGTGACGGTAATATTCCGTGAAATTTCTGAAATGCTTTTGCAAAACTGTCAGGACTTTCATAACCGTATTTTATTGCAACATCAATTACTTTTGTATTGGTTGTTGCAAGCTCTCTGCCGGCAAGAGTCAATCTGCGGTTACGGATATATTCGCCTAACGTGAAGCCACAAAGAATACTGAACACACGCTGAAAATGATAGCTTGAAGAATAGCACTGCTTTGCAACTTCTTCATAGTCAATCACTTCAGTAAGATTATCTTCGATGTAATCAATAGCGTGTTGTATTCCGATAATCCAATCCATTGTTATCCCTCCTTGTTTGTCTTAATTCTAACAGAAGGCTGAAAAAATTTCCCGACATTATGTGTTAAGTGAAGTCGGGTTCTGTGTGTATGATTTCATCTGCAACTTGCTTTATGGTTTTATTTACTGTATTAATTTTAATTGTATCTAAATTCTGATACTTTGAAATCCGAGCAATGCTTCTTTCAATAACATCTTTAGTACGTATGCCTGCATTAATATCAGCCTCTAATCTTTTACGAAGTGTTGCTTCATCAGTCATAAGGGATATGCATTTAACATTGCAGTTCTCTGTATTCAACCTTTCGACAATAGAATCGATTATGAATTGTTCGTGCATTACCCAACAGAAGATAATGTTCTCGTAGGCAGAGCAACGCAGAAAATTATTAAGCAAAAAACAAATGTTATCCGTTACCATAGCCTTTGTTTCTTCGGTCACCTGAAAAGGATTTGCGTCCCAACACCAATCACCGTCAAGAAATACGCTGTTCGGTAAATCTATTTTCAATTGTTGACTTACGGCGGTTTTGCCAACACCCATTGTACCGCCAATCAGATATAGTGTTTTCATTTTACTTCTCCATAAAAATAGCTCTACCGTCTTCAACATAGCCACATGCTTCATATAGCTTTTGAGCTATCGGATTATTGACATTAACATATAAGCGGATGCCCGTTGCATTTAACTCATCCTTTAATTCATCAGCTTTTTTAAGCAAAGCTTTTGCAAAACCATTACCACGGAAGGAAGGTTCAACCCATAATTCATCAACATATATGTGACCATGTCCATTCCATCTGCTACCGATTTTAGCGATGTAAACACAGGAAATCCAACCAACATATCTGCTATCAACCTTAACAGCATAGACATAAAGGTCAGGATTTGATAATTCATTTTTCATCTGTTCAGAAATTACTATTTGTGAAGGCTCACGCTCATTACCATGTTCTCTCCAAAATACCATATCATCAAACAGAGAATAGTTGTTTACATCAATTTTTTCAATTATATAGTTCATTATATATCACCTTCGTGTTCTTTTGTAAATATAACTCTTCAACTCAAAAAATCTTTTTAATGTTCTTTTGTAATTTCGTTACCTCATAACCTTGTGATTGATAAAACTGATGAGCTTTTTCTCTTTCAACACCTGAACAAAGACGGATTCCTACGGCACCATTTTCTTTTGCCCAGATTTCAGCCTGATTCAGTAATGCAGAACCGATACCGTTTCGCTTATACTCAATATCAACCGCTAATCCAAGACAGTTCTTAAAATTATCAGCATAAATAACATCGTAGTTTACAAGATGAATATAACCGACAACTTTATTGTCACATTCAGCTACATAAATGACCTGTGTTTTATCATTCAGCACAACCTCGATTTTTGATTTTTGCTTATCAAAATCATAATCATAACCAAGACTTGTTTTATTGATATGATAAATATCTTGTGTATCAGAGAGAACAGCCTCTCTGATAATAAAATTCTTACTCATATTAAAACTCACATTCCATAATATCATTTTCTGCATTGAAACCATTTCTCTGATACCAATTAACAGAATTATCACTCGGCCATACGAAGATTAATTCACAGCCTTTTTCTTTCAGATAGTTCTTGATGTATGAAAGTAATTCAGTTCCGTAACCTTTGTTTCTGTATTCTTTCATCGTATGAACATTAGTGAGATATGCAATATACGATTTATTTACTTTAGGCTTCGGTACTTTATCAATAATTGCAACATACATTGCAGAAATTACAATACCGTCTTGTTCCAAGACAAAAATTGTGTATGTAGAATCATTTTTAAGAAATGTGATGTAATCATCTATGAAGCTCTGCTTGTCTACACCAACAATGTTTGTTTCGCCATAGGTTATATCATCTTCTGCAGAATGTTCCCATTTCATTTCTGCTAATTGTAAAAAGTCTTTTTCTTCAGCTAATCTAATCATTTCATTCACCCTAACCCGATATTTGATTTATCTCCGGCATATATACCTGAATCTGCAAATCCGTTTTCGGCAAGTTTAAGAAACTTTTCATTGAATCCATATTCTGACAAGTCAGAAATGGGAACAAACTCAACATCATATATAGGGTTGGATTCAAATTCATTTGTAGGTAATGCAATATTGCCTGCAACTCTTTTTAACAGGAATGTTATATGTAAAAGTGTATTATCGCTTGCAGATACATCACACAAGTAAAGAAGGCGTACAATCTCAACATTAAGACCTGTTTCTTCTTTCATTTCACGGATAATGCCTTGTTCTAAAGTTTCCCCTTGTTCTAACTTACCACCGGGCAGAGACCAATTCCTTTTTTCACTGACTCTCTGTTTTACTAATAGTATTTTATTATTTTCAATCAGGATTCCTGTAACACGAATATTGAAATCATATTTTGACATTATATTCATCCTCATCACTCGATTATAAATTAATTATATCACTCTATGACGAGAAATTCAATAAGACAACTGCCCTCCACAAAAGTGAGTGACAACTGCCCTCCACAAAAGTGAGAGCATATAGATGATTTATAATTAATCCACATAAATATTCAAGACCACAAGTAATGGTCCGCTACCACAGAAGCTCGATTATGCCCTAAGTTTTGCGAACATCGTAATAATGCTAACCTATCATAGCAGATATTCTTCTTATCATCTCTGCAATGATAAGCTGTGCGAACATCGGTAAAGCCTTTCTTTAAAGTGCCGTCTGGGTTGTAATATTGCCGAACTTCAGATTTATCGGTGTAGGTTGCAACTAATCTATTATGGTATAAAATTATTCTTTCTTTTTTATATGCACTTCTGTTACGGGCATATTTTTCGTAGATTGACTTCGCATATTCTGCTCGCAGAGAATGGATATCAATATCAGGAATACTGTCAAATACTTTTTTTTTCGCCAGCATTTTTCATTATATCAATGACAAAGGCGATTTCGTCTTCTGTGCCGATGATTTCACTTATTCTTTTGCGACCACCTTTGCCATTACGGATGTGAATATAGTATTTACCGTCCTCCTCTCTTAAAGCATCACCTTTAAGAGAAGTAACCTCTCTTCTGCGCAGACCTGTACATCTGCAGAATTTAATAAAGTCATCATTTTTACCGTCTTTGTATCTGTTGTCTCTTGCAACAGCGAGGCGGCTTCTTTTTATTTGTTTTCTTTCACGGGGTGGGGTAGAAATGAAGTCTTTCGTGGAGCAATGGAATAATTTCGCCAATGCGGAAGCTTGCAGTTTAATTGTATATGGCGACATATCCTTATCAATGCTGGCTTGCAAATACTCATTGACATACTGCCGACAGTCTGTCAGATTTTTTGCTTTATGTTGACTTTTGCAGTAAATAGCAAAAGCAATACACTGTTGTTGATATGCATTGAAAGTTCCGTATGAATATATCTTCTCGGAAGTTTCACCCAATACTTTATCAACATGTTTACTTTGACCGGTAGTAAGCATACTGCGAAGCTCTTCATCGACTTGCTGCTTGAGACTCTTTTTATTTTTATGACCCATTTTCAGCACCCCTTCATATAAAAGGTAGTATGTTAAAATTATCACCCACATTTTTTCGAAAGAGTTATGGTTCTCTTGAATTTCTGACCTTGTTTTGTTGTTTTGCTCCTTTCTTAAGTTCCATATCATCTTTTATATCGTTTTAATTATGTAGCATTCTTCTATTACATAAAATAAAAATCCCGATAAAATCGGGATTCCGTAATACAGTTTCTGAGTTAGCCGTTTATTCGGAGCCCCCTCCCGAATAACCGTCAATTATTACCGTACACATCATAAATAAATTCATAATACACAATATTGATAGTTATACTATTTATTTTTCAACATCAGTCTAAAAATAACTATTGCAATATTCAGAAAAATATGTGATAATAAGCAAAACAATAGAATGTATTGTTTTTATTTTACAGTTTGAGGATTTATGAATGAATACGGATATTGAGAAACTTGGTGTTGTTGGACAAGTGATAGTTGATAAATTTAATTTGTCAATTTCTCCTGATACACCTGTTTATGTTGGTTTAAGCAACAGAATACATATGGAGAACAGACATGAAGAAATATATAGTAAGTATGCTGATTGTCTGGGGGATATAATTCAATCTCCCGATTATGTTGGTGTACATCCGAATGATTCATCGCTGGAATATTATAAAAATTTTGGAGATACTGTTATACATGTAAAACTTGCTGTTCGTCCAACTAAAAATGGGGTTTATTTTGCAAGAACTGTTTATGAAATCAATGAAGTCAGTCTGAATAGTTATATAAGAAAAGGAAGGGTTAAAGCTGTTTAATTTTAGTATTGACAAAACATACAAAGTTGAGTATAATAATATTGACAGTTGAATAAACTATCTGTGTATATTTTTGAGAACGGAACGGGCAGCCGGGCCCCTCGAAAGAGGTTTGGAGATGTGGGAGTGTCGCCCCACCGAAAATATATGCATTTGAGCAAGTCTTGAAATACAGACTTGCTTTTTTCTTTTAAAAAATTTGATGTTTCATTTTTTGCTACGCAACAAGAAAGTCGGAATGATTCAAAATCACTCCGACTTTTTCTGTGCTGCTCAGCAATATGCCATAACAGCTTCTATGTTATCCGTTATAAAATGTTGTGCTGATAAGTTATACAGTACTGTTTTGTACATACCGTATCTGCCTTGTTTTGTTGAAACGAAAATTCCGATTTCTTCGCCTGTTTCAGTAGGGAACTTTTTCATTTTGTCGTCTTCATCTTTCTTTTCAACAAGAACACCTATATCCATAAGCCAAGCAGCAACATTTTTATATGAAAGTTTTTTTATTCTTTCTGTGTCGATAAGTGCATTTATACGGTTGACTATTTCACTCAATGAAATAGGAGCTTCGGAATATTGAAAATTTACCAAAGCTTCGTCAGAAATATTAAATGGAACTAATTTTGCTTTTGGCTGACGAGGTGTTGCAATTCCGTTTTCTATTACATTTTTCAATATATCGGAAACATAAAACAGGCATCTTGAAATGCGGACATTGTTTATAACATCTGTTTCTGCCGCAGGTGTGTCATCAATGGGATTTATGCCGTTCGCAAGTTTGTCAATATACATTTTGGCTCGTTGCATTTTTTCAAGTTCTGTCATAATATAACCTCACTTCCTTATTCCCCGAAAATTGTATCAAGGTTGTCTTTCAGAATTTCAATACCTCTTTCGGTAATACCTGTATAGTATTTGTATGTAGTTTCAATTTTTCTGTGGCCGAGACGATTGCAGAGCAGATGTATCGGAGTGTTCAAATCTGCAAGTAAGCTTGCTCCCGTATGCCTTAGCCAATGGAACTTGAATTCAATTTTACCTTTATCTCTTATTTCCTGTGCCCAGTATTTGAAACTATGAAAAGTCTGAAATTCAGCAGTTGTGGTTGTATGAATAAAATCAGTAAGATGAAGCTTCTTATATATGTTTCCTCGGCCGTCTTCCCAAGGAACAGTAACATTCTTTTGTTCAAACAAAATAGGTTTGTTTTTTATCGCCTTATCAAGATTTTTTTTATGTTCAACAAGATGATTATACACACGGTCTGTCATATGTATTTTTCTTTTTGCTTTTGATGTTTTCAGAGGACCGCAAGTGAAAATTCCATCTGTTCTCAGCATCTGTTTTTCAACACTAATCATTCGGTTTTCAAAATCGATGTTATCCCATGTGAGACCGTAAACTTCAGCTATTCGCATCTGCATTTCAAGTCCTAAAAGCATTGCAAGTTCTGCATTTGAATTCTTTACGATTGCCCTGATTATTTTAAGTTCATTGTCTGTGAAGACACGGACATCATCTTCTTCATCGTCAATTCTTCTTTTTGGCATAGCCATTTTTGTACCGGGATTAACACAAAGTATATTATACGTCTCTGTGCTTATCAGATTTCTGTTGTTTGCCTGATTTACAATCAGATAGAAAAATTTCAGGAATGATTCGATATATGAGTATTTCAGGTCTGTATTATTGTATTTGTAACTGAGAAAATCGTGGACATCCTGAACTGACAATTCTTCAACATTTGTATCGCCAAAAACTTCCTTAATATGGTTTTTATAAACACTTTTTTGTTTTGTAATTGTGCTTTGAGCTTTATCAAGTGATGAATTACGGAGGTAGTAATTAAAAATCTCATCAACAGTGACTTTTTTCTTGGGGATTTTTTTGTTTTCTAATTCGATTTCATAAAGCTCTTTTGCCCTTGCTTTTTTAGCAGCTGCCAAAGTTGTAAATGGTTTTCCTGTGTCCTTATCGTATTTTCGGGTGGTATCAAAATCGTTTCCGTTTCTTTTAACAGAAATTCTATACTTGTAGCTTTTTTCACCAATTTTGTAAATTCCTACATCTACAGTTCCCTTTTGCTTTGTATCTGTTTTTGCCATTTTTACCCCTCCTTGAGTTCTGTCCGGCTACGCGTTTATGTCCCTACGTTTACACCTTTATTATATGAAAATTTAGTGTGTCTGTCAACGTGTTTTTACTAAAGAATGGCTATACTGCGTGCAAATCCGTGACGAAGCAAGACACGGTAAGGCTCTCGAAGGTCTTCTTAAGAGATATTTCGGTTAATTCAATAACGATAAATAAAGAAAAGAGTGGCAGTGATGTCACTCTTTTAGTTTTTGGTTATCCTATTCAAATCGGGCAGTCTGAACCTTTCAGAGTTTGCAATGGTTTTCGGTCTGCGCAAAAATACGGTTTATAAATCAATATCAATTTCGTACTTATCATCGATAAGTATATAATCAACATTATGCATCTGTGCATTTTTCAGAATGTCTGCATTATCCTGTAATACACTTTCCATTGTACAATAGTCATCATTCAGTCGCTTTTCAATTACATCTGCATATTTCTTTATGTCAGGAAAGTGATTTCTGATGTAGTTTTCACTCATCACAAGGCAGAAAAACCTTATGCTTTCACTATATTCTTTTTCAAAGTTCTTCTGCCAGTCAAAAGGAATATAACATCCTTCTACAATTAAATTCTGATTATTTTCAATTGCAGTTTTTATTATTTCACGGACAATCGGCCATAAATAATCGGTCAATTCATTATCATCCATAGGGGTAAGTTCTGTGTTACCACTACGAATTAAGCCCATTTTCAGATGGTCTATTGAAAGATATGGGTATTTATATTTTTCAAGCAGTTTTTGGGCAAGTGCTGTTTTGCCGGTATGCGATGCACCTGTAATCAGAATAATCATGGTTTTTTAGTCCTCTATATTATTATTTACTGCTCTGATAATCGGGATATGTGACTGTTCTGCCGGTAAAGAACTCAACAACTGACTGCCAGAGATTCAGATAAGCTTCCTGAGCAGCACCCTTGACAGCAAGCTCAAAGGCAATTCTTGCCGAATACCAGTCACCGTTATCTTTTGCGGTTTTTATGTAACTGAAGTCAAAAACATCATAAAGACGCTCCACTCTAGTGTCATAGCTTGTAGTGTCATTCTCATCAATCTCAACCACACGGTAGCCGTACTGTGTTGTATAAGCAAGTCCCTTATAACGGGTCATGGGAGAAGTGTAAATATCAATAGCCTTGTATCTTACACCGAATGCATTTGTATGGTCATGGCCTGTAAACATTGCAAGAACATCGCCTGTTTCAACCAGAGCATCAAACTGACCGTCGTTGTAATAACCGGGACAGGGCTTTTCGTTGAGAGTTCCGTAATTTGTCACCTCGGGGTCAAACACATAGTATTCATCCTCGTTATAAATGTGTTTTACTGCATAAGGCTGCTTTGAATCAATCTTTTTGAGTGCATCATAGACTTCGGGGACAATTATATGCTGAAAAACAACGGAATTGATTGTTTCGCCGCCGTTTGCCTGCCTGAGCTCACGGGATTTTTCCTTATACCATTCTATCTGTTCTGTACGCACACGGTCATAATGTCTCGGTTCGTCTTCGTCATAATCACCTGAGTCAAATACCCAGAGATTGAATTTAACCTCATCACTGTCAGATGCAAGCACGGGAATATTGAGTGTAGCACAGTTTTTGAAATCTACGCTGTCCTCAAAGGGTATTGTGCAGGAGAAGGTGCTGTAATACTTCATAATATCTGCTCTTGTCATCGGTCCTTTCTCGGCATCATGATTGCCGAAGGTCACAGCTACGGGAATATTTCTCGAATCAAAAATATTCATCAGAGCATTGATAAGCTCCTTTGTCTTTTCGGGATCTTCATCGGGATGTGTATTATCACCTGTAAGCACAACAAGGTCAGGCTTTTCAACATCACATGCTTCTGCAATTACCCATATTGATGCATCAAAATGCTTGTCATAATTGAGATGTGTGTCGGCAATATGCAGTATTTTAAGCTTGCCGTCAGAATTGAATTTTATTGTTTTATCTGTCACATTCTCAGTGTCGGCAGGGCTGAAATCTATGTTTGTATTCTCAGGATCAATTTCGAAAAAGATTATTGAACCTACAAAAATGCAAACCAGAACAAGCAGTATAATCAATACTGCACGTTTAACCTTTTTATTGCCGTGTTTTTCCTTTTTTCTTTCACCTTTAGCCATTGTAATGTCCCCTTTTTTATTTTTACAAAGCATGATAATAAGGGCAGATGTCCTCATAATTGCCGTCTTTCATACGGAAGCCCTTGGGAATTGTACCCAGCTGAGTAAAACCGAGCCGTTCATAAAGATGCCTTGCATGTATGTTTGTTGCAACGACTGCATTGAACTGTAAAACAGTGAAACCATGCACCCGACCCTGCTCCATACAATCAAGTACAAGCTTTTCACCTATATGAAGTCCCCTGCTGTCCGACCTGACAGCATAACTTGCATTGCAGATATGACCGCATCTTCCGATATTGTTCGGATGCAGTATATAAAGCCCGTATATTTTTCCTGTTCCGGTGTCTTCTGCAACGCCTGTATAGGTCTGTGAAGCAAAAAATTCTGCTCCGCTTTCAGGATTCAGCAAGTCCTCCTGAGGAAATGCAATTCCCTCTTCAACTATTTCATTCCAGATCTCAATCATAGCACTCAGATCTTTTTCTTCGTATTTCCGTATAACTATATGCATTGTTTTATGCCTCTTCAGGTCAGAAATTTATAAGACAATTATATCACTGCACGGCATTAAAATGCAATAACAATAATAAAATCAAACATCTTTTTATTATTGAAATCATAATTCTCTTTTGTTATAATATTCATATAAGAAAGGGTCAGGTGAAAACAATGTCAAAAATCATATCCTTCTTTATGGCAATTATTTATGCAATCCAGATGTTCTTTATGGGCTTATTCCCCTCAGATGATGCTCTTGATATCATTCAGCCTGAAAACACAGTGCCTTACTATGTCAACGGTGAGAGCGAAAACGGACTTCTCAGATTCGGTGTAGTCGGCGACGACAATCTTTTTGCACCGGGTGAAGAAATCAATGTTATAATTGAATGCCGTGACGAAAATCTTGGCGGTGATAAAGCAAAGGTAACTGTTGAATCAGAGCAGGCAGACATGGACAGGCAGGGCTTTATTGTCTTTGACACCGATAATCCTTACAGCACATTTACTTTTACTTCTGAAACAAACGGCATTTACACCGTAAAGCTTACCCTTACAGACAAAACAATTTACAGCTTCAATATAGGCATTCTGCCCCGTAATGAGCAGGCTGATGACGGTTTTTATTACGGAATTCAGCCCTACATAACAAGAGCATATTGTTGGGGCGAAGGCTTTCAGCTTCCCGGTTTTAATGCAGAAGAATCCGTAGATATGATTCTTGACACAGCAGATTATCTCGGCATAAATCTTGTCCGTGAGGACAGTGTGGGCTGGGGCTCCATGCAGAGTGAAGCCTTTGGCGATGTTAAGTTTACTGCGCAGGATTTACTTGTAGACAAAGTCAATGAGCACGGCATGAAATACAACTGGATTCTCGGCTTCAATGCAGGCAAATGGTCTGTTGCAGAAAAATATAAGGACAGCTATGACGAGGCAACAGGCTGGACATATCCTCCAAATGAAGAAATATGGCTTGATTTTGCCGCAAAGACAGCTGAGCATTATTCCGATAACACAGACATTCTGTGGGAAATCTGGAATGAACCTAACTGGGCTTTCTTTAAGGGCACAGCCGAAGAATATTTCTCATTGCTCGAAAAAACAGCGACCGTGCTTAAGAATCAGAATCCTGATTTTTATGTATATTCGGGCGGTCTTGCAGTGGCAGAAAAGGACACAAATCTCCCCTATTATGAAAAATCTGCCGAGCTTATAAACAAGAAGCTCCTTGACAACTTCGGCTATCACAACCACGACGGACTTGACAATTACTATAACTATATGCAGAGCATGCTCGGTCTTACAGACAAGGCAGGGCTTCTCACGGGCGGCATCAACAGCGAAAGTGGTGTCGGCGGTACAGATGCGGCAACAATTGCCTGCAAGGCTCTGTATACCCGTTCAACAGGTGCTGACGGCTTCGTTTCATTCTCATTCAGAAAAACAGTAACGCCCGAAAACGATGTCAATGACTTTGCATTCTTCAATGAATATCTTCAGCCCGATGCTGCAGTCATTGCCTATGCAACGGTTATAAGATTCCTCGGCAATGCTGAATTCGTGAGCAACCTTTCAGATGAAAAAGACCTTGTCATTGATGAATATTCAAAGGACGGAAAAGCAATAAAGGTTTATTACAGCCTCGGCAACACGACAAAGACAACGGCACCCGACGGAAGCTACACAGCATACGATATGTACGGCAATGAAATACAGGTTGACAAAACCGTAAAGGTTACAAACGAGCCGGTTTATTTTGTGTACAACTGATTTGTCAATATTACTGAATTTTCTGAAATGTAATTTCTGATTGACATTTTTTGCACAGAGTGTTATACTCAAAGAAAATTACTGAAAGGCAGGTGGACAAAATGACAATGACAATTATCTTACGAAATCGAAGTGCCCTTTTGTCCGTTTGTGATTGATGTAATACATATCTTTCTGAATTAACAAGGCATCTTCGGTTTCGGAGGTGCCTTAATTTTTTATAAGAAAGAGAATAACAATGAAAAAAGACATTACTTTCACAAGCATTACTGCAGAAAACATCAATCAGTTCAGAAATCTCAGAAAAATCTTTGCAAAATATAAAATAAAGACACTTCGCAACCACGGTGAAGCACCTGGTAGCAGGAAAATGTTTTATAAGCTTTTTGACGACATCGTTTCAAGGGCGTCAGACAGTGATTCGGATTATTTTTTAGTTATACAGTCAGGTAAAGAAATAATCGGTTTTACATCAATTTCAACATCCTCAAAGGACTTCTTTGACATTCCGTATAAATATGGTTCAGTCAATGATTTTTACATTTCACCGAAGCAAAGAAGAAAAAGCTACGGCAGAATTCTTAACGGGCACATAGAAAATATATTCAAAGATAATGGGACAGGAACAGTTATGCTGTTCCCTGACGCCGTATACGGAATCCCTTTCTGGAAAGCAATGGGATACAATGATACAGGCTTTCATCACGGATGGGGACACTATTTTGTTTACATAAAGCATCTGATTAAAAATGAACATTCTGCTCAGATTGATAATGCAATATCTGAATTTGTAAAGCCTGTTGATTTAATAAGTATTAATCCATATAATAAGCCGCAGATAAAAGAGCTTTACGTTGTATGGAAAGAGTATTGCAAAGAGACGAACAGAAAACCGCACAGAAATGACATTAAAAATATGGCATGGAATGCAAGAAAAAACAAGGATATCAGTTTAAATTCATTTTATTACCAAGGAAAAATTGCAGGTTTTACATATAAAGCAGATAATGAAATAAAATATGTGTTACCTGAAAACAGAGAGGATATACTATGAGCAATCAGAACATTTATGATAACGAAACATTTTTTGAGGGTTACAAAGCACTACGAGCAGGTGAAACAAATTACAATGATTTGCTTGAACAGCCTGCTATGGCTAAACTGTTGCCCGATTTAAACGGAAAATCTGTTCTTGATTTAGGATGCGGTTACGGTCACAACTGTATTGATTTCATCAAAAGAGGTGCAGCAAGTGTCGTCGGTATTGATATATCAGAAAAAATGCTTTCAGTTGCAAAAACAGAATCAGCACATGAGAAAATCCAATATCTCAACATGAGCATGACTGACATATCACAACTCGATGATAAGTTTGACTTAATATACAGCTCTCTTGCATTTCATTATGTAGAAGATTTTAATGCATTTGCAAAAGAAATGTATTCTGTTTTGAATAATGGTGGTCAGTTGCTCTTTTCACAGGAACATCCCATTATCACTGCTACTATTGACGGTAACGGTCATTTTAACAAGAATATAAGAGGTAAAAGGGTTTCTTATACCTTCTCAAATTACAATGAGCCCGGCGAAAGAAAAGTACATTGGTATGTTGACGGAGTTATAAAATATCACAGAACATTCAGCGATGTTATCAATGCCCTTGCCAAAGCAGGATTTGTGATTGAAGAAGTCTGTGAACCAACACCGGAAAAATGGGCGATTGAAAAACTTCCTACAATAGTTAAGGAATACATAAAACCTAACTTTTTAATTGTAAAAGCAAGAAAGGTATAAAATGAATAGCTTAAACTGGACTTTTAATACGGTTGCTGATACCTATGAAAAATTACGCCCCGGATATGTTGATGAGTTGTATCACACTATCTTTAATTACAAACCAATCAATAATCGGAGTCGTGTTGTTGAAATCGGCATCGGCGGCGGTCAAGCCACATTACCCATACTAAAAACAGGTTGTAACCTTACAGCGGTTGATTACGGCGAGAATTTTTGCGAAATCTGTCGTACAAAATTTGAAGAATATCCTAACTTTTCAGCAGTTTCAGGAAAGTTTGAAGATATTGATTTGGGCGGTGAATATGACCTTATTTATTCTGCTTCTGCCTTTCATTGGATTCCCGAAGAAATCGGCTATAATAAGGTTTTCGATATGCTAAAAAAGGGCGGTGTTTTTGCCAGATTTGCAAATCATCCTTACCGTGACAAAGGAAAGCCTGAACTGTCGGCAGAAATGGACAGAATCTATGCAGAATATTATTATAAATATCACAACAAAGAACCTAAATCGCCTGCCGAATACACAGAACAACAAGCACATGAAAGAGCTTTGATTGCAGAAAAATATGGTTTCACAGATATTCAGTATAAATTGTTTTACCGCACACGAACATTCTCTGCGAAGGAATATATAATGCTTCTCGGCACATATTCAGACCATATCGCTATAGAAGAAAAAGTCAGAACAGAGTTCTTTTCAAAAATTGAAGCTGCAATCAACCATCACGGCGGAGAAATTACTATTTACGATACAATAGATTTACAGTTAGCAAGGAAATGATAATATGAAAATCATCAATACCTGTGATAAAATCAAATCAGTTTTTGCAAACGGATTCAGCATTGACTTATGGCGGAAATATGCAGAAGAAATATCACAGGAGCTTCCCTCAAAATGCGAGAATGATGCAAAGAGCTATGATTTCAATAATAATGTTCTGCCTGTTCTTAAAAATGCTTTGAACAATGAAAAAATCGATTTTGTCAGCAGAAATTTTAAGTTCGTTATTGATACTCTGAATGAAAATTTGTCAAAGCTGTTTGACAATGAGCCTGATATCAACATAGTGCTGTATCTCGGTCTTTGTAACGGTGCAGGCTGGGCAACCACGCTTGACGGTAAAAACACAGTTTTATTAGGTATTGAAAAAATTATCGAACTCAGTTGGGGCGATGAAACAAATATGCGAGCCCTGATTCTGCACGAAATCGGTCATCTGTGGCATAAGCTCAACGGCAATCTTCATATCCCCGAATACACAAAACGCAGAAAAGGCATCGCACAGCTTTACTGCGAGGGTGTTGCTATGGTTTGCGAACACATTCTGTGCGGTGATAATGAGTTTTATCATCAGGATAGAGACGGTTGGCTCGAGTGGTGCTATAAAAACGAAAACGATATAAAGAGAGAGTATCTCCGCCGTCTTGATAACAAAGAAAGTGTGCAGGATTTCTTCGGTGATTGGTGTTCATATAACGGTCATTCGGATGTGGGCTATTTCCTCGGCTGTCGGTTTATTGAGCATCTTATGAAAACACATTCCCTGAAAGAAATTGCAAATATAAAATACAAAACGCTTAATAAAGAGTACAAGAAATTTGCAGAACATATCTTTTTATGCAATAATCTTCATAGCAGTTTTCCTGAATTCACAATTGAACAGGTGACATTAGAAAAACTCAACAAATATGAAAATATTTTTTATTCCAATGAAGATTATTATATGATTACGGACGGACATCCTGCAACAAAACAAGATTGTGTTGACACCATTGAATATGCTAAAAATTATCCTTCGGGAATGTGTTATTGTCTTGGTTTTTCAAATGAACAACAACCTGTAGCCTTTTTATCCTTGCTTGAGGGCTATCCTGAGTCATCAACATTGTATGTGGGACTTTTCTTAATAGACAAAAGATTTCAAAACAAATCTATCGGCACAAAGATTATGACTGTAGTAATTGATGATGCTTTTTCTTCAGGTTACACTTCAATAAAACTTTCCGTTCAGGATAACAATGTAAGCGGATATCCGTTTTGGAAAAAACTCGGTTTCAAAGCCGTAAAAAAAACAAAATGTGACGGATTCAATAATATTTCCATGGAATTAAAGTGTGAAACTTAATTAACGCAAGAACTGTATTGTAAAAAAACAAACTAAGGAGTTACTTATGAAAAAAAATACAGTTATAGAGCCTCTTGCTCTCGAAGACTACAATAAATGTTCAAATATATGGAACATGAAGACACAACCCCTTGCCGGCAAATGGCTTGAAGAGATAAAAAACGGGAATCGTCTTGTTTATATTTATAAAATCAATGATGAATTTATCGGTGAGGGTGCATTGGTATTAAGAACTGATGACCCCGATTACACCATTCCCGAAAAAAGAGTATATGTTTCAAGAATGATTGTTAAGAAGGAATACAGAAACCGTGGTATCGGTAGCGATATTCTTGAATTTCTTATAAGAAAAGCAAAAGAAATGGGCTTTTCTGAAATGACAATCGGTGTTGATAAGAATAATGCTATTGCCCTGCACATATATAAAAAATTCGGCTTCACCGAGGTGCTTTCTGACGGTGCAGATGAACAGGGAGAATATTTTAAGTTAATGAAAAGGATAAAGAAATGAAAATTGCAGTTTTAGGTTAGGGTGACGGAAATAAAACGAATCCGCCTTAAAACGGCTATTTTTAAGTCTTTTCTGCATTTCGGATTTGAAAGGCGACAGCCTTCCTGCATCCTCAATACCAAAAAATCCAATAAAAATCTCTCGTTTTAAGGTCGAAGATTTTTTACAGTGCGGATTTTTGGCAAGACAAGGCACAAAACACAGCAAATCCTGACGGATTTGCGAGTATTTTAACGAAGTATTGACGGAAATCAGCCTTTAAAAAACGGGTTCGTTTTATTTCCGTCACCCTATGCAGGAAGCGGAAAAACATATCTGTCCGATTATCTTTCTGAAAAGAATAATATTCCCGTTCTGCATCTTGATGAGCTGAAATGGGACAAGGAATGGAAGCCTGTTGACGATTCCGCCGTACTGCCGAAGGTTGCAGAATTTATGCAAAATGAAAACTGGATAATTGACGGCTACTATACATATCTGATGATTGACAAACGGCTTGAAGATGCAGATCTGATTGTTCTTTTACAGCTTCCGCGGCTGACTTGCTTTGCCCGTGCATTGAAACGGACTTCATCACGCAGAAAAGACGGTTATAAAAACGACATGAATTGGTGGTTTGTGAAGTTTACATTGTTCGGCTGCAGAAATAAGGAAAGACGGCAATATTATGACAAAATAGCAGAAAAATATAACAACAAAACCGTTGTTCTGAAAACGAAACATCAGGTTGAAAAATTTATAAAAAAGCACAGGTGATAATATGAAACTGAAAAGCTACGGTATGCCCACATTGATTGAAACAAGCACTCTCCCTGAGTGTGCGAAGCTGTGCGCGGATTTAGGGCTTGAATTTATTGAGCTTAATATGAATCTGCCGCAGTATCAGCTCAATAAAATTGATGTGGATTATTTCAATAGCATTGCTGATAAATACGGCATTTACTACACGATTCACCTTGATGAAAATCTGAACATCAGCGATTTCAACCCTTACATTGCAGAGGCATACACAAAAACTGTTACAAATACCATTGAGATTGCAAAACAGCTTGATATTAAGGTGTTGAATATGCATATGGCAAAGGGTGTATATTTCACCTTGCCTGACAGAAAGGTGTATCTATTCTCAGAGTATAAAGAGCAATACCTCAAAAGTATTGTTGCTTTCAGGAATATGTGCGAATCTGCTATCGGGGAAAATGATATCAAAATCTGCATCGAAAACTGTGACGGTTATGAAGATTTTCAGAAAGAAGCTATTGAATTGCTTTTGGAAAGCAACGTGTTTGCTTTAACTTTTGATGTAGGACACAATCACGGAATAGGCGGTACAGACGAAGAATTTGTTATGCAACATAAAGACCGACTTCATCATATCCATTTGCACGATGCTCAAGGCAGAAAAAATCACCTTGCACTCGGTACAGGTGAAATGGATATTAAAAAATATATTAACTTAGCAAATGAGCAAAACTGCCGTATAGTTTTAGAAACAAAGACTATTGACGGATTGAAACAGTCTGTTGAGTGGTTGAAAGGATATTACAATGAACAAATACTTGAAAAATCTTAATCGAATCGAGTTCGTTGTAACAATGGCTTGCTCAGGCAGATGCAGACATTGCTCTCAGGGTGAACATAAATGCAATGATAAAATTGATAAGGACCTGTCATCAGATGCAGTCCGCAAAATTGCTCAAATTTATAACATACAGTCTGTCATGACATTCGGCGGTGAGCCTCTGCTCTGCCCTGAAACCGTTTTTGCAATACATAAAACAGCAAAAGAAATGAACATTCCCGAAAGACAGCTCATTACAAACGGTTATTTCAGCAAGGATTCTGACAGAATAAAGCTTATTGCAGAAAAGCTGTCTGAATGCGGTGTCAATGATATTCTGCTTTCCGTTGACGCTTTTCATCAGGAAACAATCCCGCTGACATATGTAAAAGCCTTTGGGGAAAATGTTAAAAACACAGGTGTCAGAATACGGGTGCACCCTGCATGGCTTGTCAGTCACAGTGACAACAATGAATACAATATCAGAACAAGAGAGCTGCTTCGTGAATTCTCAGAAATGGGGATTGTAGCAAGCGAAGGCAATGTGATTTTCCCGAGCGGTAATGCCCTTGAGCATTTAAGTGAATATTTTGATCTGAACAAGCCCGTGGAGAATCCCTACAGCGAAGACCCGTCAGATATAAAAGCAATCTGCTTCAGTGCCAACGGCGACATCCTCGGAAGTAATATCTACAGACAGGATATAGGTGAAATATTATCATCTTATTATCCTGAAGGTCGATGATAATGAGTCTCGCTAATGTTGACAGTATAAACAGCAGTTGTTTCTGAAACAATTTCTGATAAGAATCTTCGGTTAATTAAATAAAAAAATTATCGGATGTCCGAAAGGACATCCGATTTTTAATGCAATTCTGTGCTCAGTTCTGACAGATTGAGCCGAGGTTATTCAAGTCCTGCAGCCTTACGGAGAATAATTCTTGCATCGGCAGCAGTGACCTTCTTGTCGCTGTTTGCGTCAGCTGCGATGAACATGACACCTTCGAGGATATCGATTTTTGCAGCTGCTCTGAGAGCGAGTCTTGCATCTGCTGCAGTGATTTTTCCGTTGCCGTCAACATCGGCGACTGCAACAACTTCGTATTCATTGATGACATTGCCTTCATCATCTGTAAGCTGAAGCTTTGCTCCTGTGCCGACAAATGCATCATCAGCAACAGCGTTACCGTCCTTGTCAAGAATGACAACATTCTCATTTTTAAGCTGAGCGAGAATATCTTCACTTGTTGATTTTACGGGAATGCTGACAACCTTGCTTTCTTCATAAACAACAATGTCGCTGTCTTCAGTGATATCGAGCTGATTGTTTTCTGAAGGCTCTTCAGGGGTTGTTGTGGTTTCGGGCGGAGTAGTGGTAGTTTCTGCAGGAATAGTGGTAGTTTCAGGAGGAACAGTGGTTGTTTCCGCAGGAACTGTTGTGGTTTCGGGAGGAACAGTAGTTGTTTCCACAGAATCTGTTGTGGTTTCAGTGGGAACAGTGGTAGTCTCTGCAGGAACTGTTGTTGATTCTTCAGGTCTTGTGGTAGTTTCTTCAGGTGCTGTAGTTGTTTCTTCGTGAGAGGTTGTTGATTCCTCAGGAGCAGTTGTTGTTTCTGCTGTAGTAGTCTCCGCAGGAGTTGTGGATTCCTCGGGGGCAGTTGTATCTTCAGGAGCTTCACCGGTTGTTATATCCACAAAATTAACTCCGTATTTAATTGCATACTTATGTGCGGGGGAGCCTGTAATGCCGTAAATTACAGTATCTGTATTCACTATATAATAGTCATCGGCATTGTAATCGGGAGCGAAAGGATCGGGAATTGCATTGTATGTCTGTCCGAGTCCCCATGTTGCTTCAGCAGTTGTAGTGTCATCCCAGTATACATTTTCGTGAATGGTGATTTTTTCAAGGTTTTCACAACCGAAAAGTGCACCTAATTCAATTTCTGTTGTCTCATCGGGAATAACATATTCAGTTACGGGAAGATTACAGGGGAATGTAACAAGAGTTGACATGTCTTTAGTGAAAAGAACACCGTATTCATCAACAACATAGTTTGCATTTTCACCTACGGTGATTGATTCAAGATTTAAACATGACGTAAATGCAGCTTTGCCGATAGAACTGATGTCGCCAAGATCAATACTTTCAAGTTCAGTGCAGTATGCAAATGCACCTTCGCCAATGACTTCAACATTATTGAGTGAAACATTTTTAAGTTTTGAACATAATATAAATGCAAGATCTCCGACGTTTTTTACGCTGTTGAATGTAACATTTTCAAGATTTGTACATCCGTAGAATGCATGTTCACCAATTGTGTCAACTGTACCTGTAAATGTAATATTCCGAAGTGATGTGCATCCGACAAACATTTCAGAATTTAATTCAGAAATATTGCAATTAATTGTAATATCTTCAAGTGCAGAACAGAGCATGAAAACATTGTTGCCGAGTGATGTTACACTTGCAGGGATTGTAATATTTTTAAGTGAAGTGCAACCTCCGAAAGCTCCCTCACCTATGGATTTAATACCATCAGGAAGAGAGATTTCCTTGAGTGCTGCACATTCGATGAATGCAGCCTCACCGATAGTTTCAACAGTACCGTTAAATATTACATTTTCAAGAGCAGGGCAGTTTATAAACGCATGATCACCGATTGTGTCAACATTTCCTTTAAATGTTACATTTTCAAGTGCTGTGCAGAATGTAAAAGTCTGAGAACCGACAGTTTCAACATTTCCGTTAAATGTTACATTTTTAAGTGCTGAACAACCACCAAATGCAGCCTCACCGATAGTTTCAATGTTTTCTTTAAATGTTATATTTTCAAGTGCTGAACAACCGATAAATGCCTGAGGTCCGATGTGGCGGATTGTTTCTGGAATTTCTATTTTTTGTAATAAATGATTGCGATTTGTAAATGCCTCGGCACCGATAGAAACCGTACCTTCTCTGATTGTACATTCCGTCATATTTCCTTGAGAACCAATCAGATGATTGCCGATATAAAACAGATTATTATCAAGTTCATAGTTAGAATAAAGAAAAGGTGTGCCTGAGAATGACAGCAATGATAAATATTCTGTACTTTCGGGAAAAACAATTTCAGAAAGGCTTGTACAGTTTGTAAAACAGTTGTCTGTAATAATTTTAACACCTGAAGGAATTTCGTAATAAGTTTCTGTTTTTCCTAAAGGATAACGGATGATTTTTGTTTTATCCTTGTTAAACAATACACCGTGAGCATCGCTTGAAAAACAGTTGTTATTTTCATCAACAGTTATTTTTGTAAGTTTTTGTGCGGAGTCAAAAGATGTTTCATCGATTGTTTTTACTGTAGCCGGAATAGAAATTGATGTTGCGGGATTTGACGGAGGATAGTAAATAAGTTCTGTTTTTCCTTTGTTATACATTGCACCGTTAATGCTTGAAAAATATTCATTTTCTTCTGAAACATTGATATTTTCAATTCTTGGACATAAGAAAATAATGCGGTCGTCAATTGTTTCAAGCCCATTGCCTATGATAATGTTTTTCAGATTTTCACAACCATAGAATGCACTGTCGTAGATTTTTATTACATTGTCTGTAACTGTGATATCCGTAAGATTATTACATTGACGAAAAGCACAGTACCAAATCTCTGTTACTGTTCCGGGAATTGTGTACTGAGTGCCTTCTTTTGCCATGGGGTACTGAATAAGCCGTGTTTTATCCTTGTTGAAAAGAACACCGTCATGAGTTGAATAATTCGGATTGTCAGGATAAACAATTATTTCAGAAAGTTTTGAACAGTATGAGAAAACAGGAAAAGATGAAAACTGTATGCTGTCAGGAAATGTGACAGATGTGATTTCAGAACAATTATTGAACGGTGAGTTTTCTAATTTTGTTACAGGAAATCCCTCAATTGTATCAGGAATTACAATAGCACCACTGACGGAGTTGTCACAGTCTGTAATTGTAACTTCGCCGTCTGTAATTGTATATGTCAGGTAGCTGAGAATATCATTTTCCTCTGCAAAGGATACCACACCCGTACCTGCAAAGAGTGACAGTACCATAGCAAAGGTAAGGAGCAAGGATAATGTTTTTCTGATTTTTTTCATTCGGATCACACCTTCTGAATTATTGTATTTAGTGCATCAAAGAGCTTGCTGAAAAACAAGCTCTTTTTAATGTTATTCAAGTCCTGCAGCCTTACGGAGAATAATTCTTGCATCAGCAGCAGTGACCTTCTTGTCGCTGTTTGCGTCAGCAGCAATTTCATATATACCGTCGATTGCGTCAATCTTTGCTGCAGCTCTAAGACTGAGTCTTGCATCTGCTGCAGTGATTTTTCCGTTGCCGTCGATGTCTGACGGAACAAGAATGTCGTATACGGTTGTCAATGAGTTTTCGTCTGTCAGCTGAATTCTGCAGCCTGTTCCCACGAAATCAACCACGCTCAGAGGTTTTCCGTCTGCAGTCAGAACTGTTACATCAAAGCCCTCAACAGAGGCTGCAATATCATCAACAGTTGATTTTGCAGAAACACTCGCACGGTTGTTTTCGTCATCGAATGTAATGTTGCTGTCGTTTTCTGCTGTATTCCAGTGTTCTGCATATTTTTTCACAAAGGGGTCCATGAGAGTGCTGAAATTTCTTTTTACAACAAGACAGAATACATGGATGGGTGAGCCTTCAGTACAATATGCTGTTGCATTCTCGGGAACTGTTCCTTCGCATTCAACGGGAATAAAGAAAATACCGTTTTGGTTGTTATATATATCGTCAAGAGTTTTGTAGGTGAGACCTGTTTCGCAGGCAGGATTGAGCACTACGACGGATTCCATTGAGGTACATCTTGAGAACAAAGAGTCTGCAAGGTAAGTAACGGATTCAGGGATAATCACTTCTTTAAGTGATGAGCAGCCGGAAAAAGCACCTCTTCCCATGGTAAGGAGGTTTTCAGGCAGCCAGATTTCTTCAAGAGCAGAACAGTCGCTGAAAGCAAATTCATCAATTTCCATAAGTGCCTTCGGAAGCTCAATGGTTCTGAGTGAGGTGCAATTATAGAATGCGTTTTTACCGATACGTGTTACAGATGAAGGAATTTCCACGTTTTCCAGTGATGATGCACAATAAAACAGATAATCAGGTACTTCTGTGAAAAAATCGGGTACAGACACGCTTGTTATACCGGTTGCATCTTTAAAAACCTGAGAAACAACAGAAGTTACATTTTCAGGGAGGATATAATGACCTGTCAGTTCAGGGCTTACTGCAAGAAGCCAGTTGTCAATAATCAGGTTGCCGTTCTTCCAGTTTGACTCGTCGGCATACAGCGCAGTCTCTTTAAATGAATGTGAATATAAGCCTTCAGCCTTTTCAGGCAGAGTGATTTTTTTCAGTGAACTGCAACCGGCAAAATAATCGCCGTCGCGGAATCGGATATAATCGGAAAGGAAAACTATTTCTTCAAGATTTTCACACCAAGCGAATGCTCCTTCATCTACTGAGGAGACATTTTCGGGGATAGTTAAGGAAACAAGACTGTTGCAGCAGATGAATGCTCTGCTTTCAATATTCTCAAGTGTATCGGGGAGCTGAATTTCTGTAAGGTTCTGACAGTGAGAGAATGCACCGCTTGAAAGGTTTCTGATGCCTTCACCTACAACGACCTTTTTTATAAGCTCATCATAGTCTTCCCAGAATGCTGACCACATATCTTCTTTCTGAACCATTTTACCGTGTCCGGTGATTGTAAGAGTACCTTCTGTGTCAAGTACCCACTCAATGTAATCATCGGGATTGCCTTCATAAAAGTTTTTATGACAAGTTCCGCTTGCAACGGTTCCGCTTGCGTATGATATAATTCCCGTTCCTGCAAATAATGACATGAGCATTAAAGCGGTAAGCAGTAATGATATAATTCTTTTTACATATGACATATGATCACCTCATTAAGTTTTTGGTAAAGGGGATGTGAAACAGATGCTTTCACATCCCCTTACGGGGGTTATTCAAGACCTGCAGCCTTGCGGAGAATAATTCTTGCATCGGCAGCAGTGACCTTGTTGTCAAGAGTGATATCGCAGACAACAAGTGATGTGCCGAGCGCCTCGATTGTGTCAATATGTGCTGCGATTCTCAGGGCAAGTCTTGCATCGGCAGCTGTGATTCTGCCGTCACCGTTGACGTCGCCTACAATATAGCTGAGCTTTTCAATTGTTCTTGCTTCAGCTTCACCGCATGAAGTACAGATTCTTTCTTCAACGCCTTCTTCTGTGGCTGTGGGATTCTTAACTACAGTCCATTCGCCGTATGTGTGGCCTGTTGCAGGAATTTCTTCCTGAGCTTTGATAACTGTACCGCAGACTGAGCATTCTGTACCGTCTGTCATACCGGGAGCTGTACATTTTGCATCTGAGCCTTTTACAACAACTTCTGTATGAGCTGTCTTTTCTGTTTCTGTGCCTGCTTCAAGCTTTGCACCGCATGCTTTGCAGTATGTGTCGCCCGTGTAGCCCTTTGCAGAACATGTTGCTTCTTTTGCATCACGGATTTCAGTGTCACCTGTGTGGTTTGCAGGGTCCTTTTCTGTTGCTTCCGTGTAGCTGTCGCCGCAGACTGAGCAGGTGTATTTTACTTCACCCTCTGCTTCACATGTGGCAGCTTTTACTGTTTCGGATTTGTAATCATGACTGCCTGCAGCAGCGATGACTTCACCTTCTGTTATAAGCTCTTCACAGTCTGTGCAGTAAGTGTCGCCTGTGTAACCGTTTTCAAGACATGTCACTGCAACAGCATTTCTGATTTCTGTGTTTTCGTGCTGACATTCGCCGCAGGGGAGCACTGTGAGTGTGTAGCCGTTTGCTTCTGCATCAGCCTGCATTGCTTCAAGACTTGTGTTGCAGTCGTAAATGACAACTTCCTTAAGATAAAAACAACCATAGGTAGCATTTTTGGGAATAACATTCATACCGTCTGAGAAGGTTATCTTGGTAAGAAACTGCATTCCGAATAAAGATGAATAGTGTTCATGACTGTATCCCCATGCGTTTTCTTTAAGGTATTCAGTATAACCATACATATTTTCCATTCCTGCAGGAATAATTATTTCTGAAATTTTTGTGCCATAAAATACACGAATTCCTAAATTTGTAACACTTTCCGGTAACACAATTTCTTCCAGTTTTTCACATCCTTCAAAAGCATATTTATTGATTGAAGTAAGTGAAGAAGAAAGTGTTACATCAGTTAATGATTTACAATTATAAAAAGCACTGTTTCCTATTGAAATAACTGAATCAGGCAAATTAATGTTTTTAAGAGCTGTACAGTTATAAAAAGAATAATCAGAAATCATCATTAAACTTTCAGGAAGTACAACTTCAGTTACAGAAGTACAACTTGTCAGAGCACCATATGGAACAGCTTTCATGCCTTCAGCAAAAGTAACTTTTTCAAGATAATCCATTCCGAAAAATGCAGAATAATCATTAGATGAAACATTGTTTATACCCTCATATGAATATAAAGTTGTTACATTAGCAGGAACGGTGATTTCTGAAATCTGGGTTTTGTAGAATGCAAGACCTTCTATTTTTGTCAGAGAATCGGGAAGTGTGACAGCTTTGATTTTTGAACAGAGTGCAAAAGCACCATCATAGATTTCTTTAAGCTCTTCGGGAAGCTCAATTGCTGTAAGTGAAGTACAGTTGTAGAAAGCTTCTTCTCCGATAAAAGTAATACTGTCAGGGAAGTTGATAGTTGTAAGTGAACTACATCCGTAAAAAGCTTCGTCTGATATAGCTGTAAGGCTTTCCGGAAGAATGACTTCCTTTACGCCATTGCAATTCATCAGTGCACTTGCAGGAACAGCTTTCATGCCTTCAGCAAAAGTAACTTTTTCAAGATAATCCATTCCGAAAAATGCAGAATAATCTTTTGATGAAACATTATATATGCCCTCATATGAACATAAAGTTGTTACATTAGCAGGAACGGTGATTTCTGAAATCTGAGTTTTGTAGAATGCAAGACCTTCTATTATTGTCAGAGAATCGGGAAGTGTGATAGCCTTGATTTTTGAACAGAGTGCAAAAGCACCATCATAGATTTCTTTAAGTTCTTCGGGAAGCTCAATTGCTGCAAGAGAAGTGCAGTTGTAGAAAGCTTCTTCGCCGATTGAAGTGATACTGTCGGGGAGATTGATTGTTTCAAGTGCAGTGCAACCGTAAAATGCATCATCTGATATCGTTGTAATGCTTTCGGGAAGAACGACTTGTGTAACAGTTGTACAGCCTGAGAGTGTACCTGACGGGATTGTTCTCATGCCTTCGGCAAATGTAACCTTCTTAAGATTTTCCATTCCGTAAAATGCCGAATAATCTCCTGCAATGTAACTATTCATCGATGTTACACCTGCAGGTACTGTGATTTCTTCTACAGGTGTGCCGGTAAAAGCCTTGCCGGCAAGTGCAACAACAACTTTGCCGCCAATTTCTTCGGGAATAACAAGTTTTGTTTCTGTTGTTGTGACAGAATCAATTCTGACACCGCCCGTGACATCACTTGTTGTGTAAACAGTGTCTTCAGCAAATGCACAGGGTGCAATGATGATGCACAGCAGCATTGCGATAATCAATGACAATGAATACCTGATTGTGTTTTTCATTTTTATCATCCTTTTTTTGTTTATTAACCGGTGCCGACATCTGCGGATAACCGCAGATGCCTTTGTATAATCATCACAACAATGTCACCGTCAAATATCAGTATACTATTGTATTTGAATAAAGTCAATAATAGCTATACAATAATATCGGGAAACAATACTGAATAAAGGACCGGTGAAGTATGTTTGATGAACGACTTAAAGAACTCCGTATTGCACAGAATCTGAACCAGGTTGCATTAGGTAAGATTCTCGGTGTTTCAAAGCAATGTATAAGCAACTGGGAAAACAATAACATTCAGCCTTCCATTGATATGCTTATGAAAATTGCAGAATATTTCGGAGTTACAACAGATTACCTGCTCGGGCTTGAAGAAAACCTTTATGTGAATGTTGACGGTCTCACTGCCGTTCAGCGTGACCACATCCAGCAGATAATCAATGATATAAAATCCTGAATCAGTTCAGGTCGTAATCTGCAAGCCTTTTGATCTGCTTCTGCCAGAACCGCTTAGCGAACATTCCGCTGTCATTGATGATTTTTCTGAATGTGTCGCTGTCGTAGTAACCGTAGGATGCGAGCATTTCCTGAGCCTGAGGATATACAAGGGGAGTCTGCTCCGATGCCTTGAATATACCGCTTGCATACTCTGCATCATCAAGGTAATCAAGCATTTTATCCGTGCTGATGTTGCCTCTGACGGCACCGTCTGCCTTGATCTGTTTTTTCAGCTTTTTCATTTCCATAACGGGATACTGAAGATTGGGGCATGTCAGCTCAAAGAGGGCTGCAACACCCTTTCTTCCTTTTTTACTCTTCATGATTTCAAAGAAACCGAGCTTACCGCCGTAAACCATGGGGAAAACAGGAATATAGGGGTCATTTGTGAATAAGGCACAGAGAATTGCTTCGCCGTTTTCGACCTTGAGACCGGAAAGGCTTGTGATGCCGACCGCGAAAACGTCCCTGACATCAATAACGACCTTCGGGAAGCCTGTCAGCGCATAGAAGCCTCCTGTGAAGCATGCACCCATTGAAACATCGTATGATGAATTGCTCATCGCATTGAGTACTGCTGCAGCCTGGTCGTCTGAAAGATTCTTGTAGCTGTCACAGTGCTCCTTCATTCTGTCAGGTGTCAGGGGATTTGCATTGCGGTATCTTTCAAGGATTGAATCCCTGTGGACTGCAATTGTGTCCATTTCCTGCTCGGTGAGATTTCTGCCACTCATCTTTGATGCATAATATGTATAGCCGAGAACATTATCCTTTTTATCCTGAAGGACCTTTTTACATGCGGGACACAGGTGTTCACCGATTGTCACTCTTGCCTCATATGTATTGCCGCATCTTTCACATGTGATTGTTTTTTTTGAAACTAAATTTGAAAAGAAACCCATTTTTGAACTCTCCTTTTAATATACAAGTGATTTTGATTCAATATAGTTTTTGATTGTGCTGAAGAAAGCGAATACCGGAGCAAGTGCAACGATGAAGAATAAGCCGACCACAGCAACAATAACGCCGAGAAGAAGATTAAGTATCGGAATGGGGAGAAGGAATGAACCCTTTACCGCACCGGCGTAAAGTATAAACGAATACCTGAGTCCGCCTGAACCGATAAGTGCCAGTATGTGTATCACAAGGAATATGATAAGAAATATATGGGAGTAGGTGTTTAAAAACTGAACGAAGGCACCCTGTGCATTTGCAGGTTCAAGGAAGTTGTAAACCGCGTCGACATTGACACCGAATAAACCGTCGAGGATTGCAACCACAAACATGAAGCCTATCGGCAATGTAATGAAGCTGCAGATTAACTGAAAAATGAATTTGCTTTTTGCTGTTCTGAACATGATAAATTTTCCTTTCACGTTTTGGATTTTTTTGTGTGTTTTTGTTCTGTGGCTACATAGTAGAACAAAAAATTTCCCTTTGCAATAGGAAAGGAACGAAACTGCATTCTGAGGGAACGAAATGAAAAAAATGAACGGAAAAAGCTGTTGACAATGAAAAAACGAACCGTAAATCACGGTTCGTTCTTTTGTTATTCAGGGGTTATCTGCCGAGCTTTCTGAAGAATGAAAACAGCTTGTTTATAAGATTTGTCAATGCCTTCAGCAGCCTTATCATTGTAGACTGAGGACCGTCGCTGAGTGTTATTCCTACGGTTCCCTTGGCTATTTTGTCAGATTCTTCAATGACAATGTTGAAGCCTGCAGAGTCACTCATTGCTGCAGGGGTACTGCACAGCTTATTGAAGCTGTATTGTGTGAAGTCCCCGTTTTCAAAAACCTCAACGGAGAGCTTCAGGTTGTTCAGCACCTTGCAGTCAAACATTATCCGTTCAAAGTTATCCGTATAACAGTAGATATGGCCCGAATCTGAGGAGTAGGCTTCAAAGGATTCAAAATACAGATAGTCTATTCCGTCATAATACATGCACATGATTGTGACAAGGTCGAAAAGATAATACAGATCTGATTTATATTCACCGTAGAAGCTGACAGTATCATCTTCGCATGAAAATGTCACCGTACGGTATTGGGGTGATACGGAAACATCAGGTGATTCTCCGGCAAAGACACAGAATCCGGGATTTCTGCTGAATGCATCGGGAGCCACCGTAAGATTGTCTGCAAATGTAATGAATGTGTCAAGCTCTTTGCAACCGTCAAATGCAGTTGCGGCAACTGACGAAACACCGGGAGCAACAGCCTTCTGCAATGCAGAACAGCCTTTGAATGTGTCGGCTCCGATTGATGTGACATCTTCGGGAAGAATGACAACAGACAGTGAATCACAGCCTGAAAAGGCAGATTCACCTATTTCGCTGACCGAATCGGGCAGGATTATACTTTCAAGATTACTTCCTGAACCTGAAAAGGTGTGTCCGTTGCCGAATGCATTGTCTGCAATTTTTTCAACAGTATCGGGAATCACATAATCCTTCACAGGTGAAGCTGCAGGGTAACGTATAAGCTCTGATTTATCATCATTGAACAGAACACCGTTTTCGTCACAGGAGAAGTTCCTGTTGTTTTCATCAACCTGAGTAAATGAAAGACTGTCACACCATGTGAAAGCATTTTTCCCGATTGAAGCAACACCTGAGGGGATGAATATCTCTGTGATTTCACAGCAGTTTGCAAAAGCTTCGGCACCGATTTCATTGAGCGTGTCAGGAAGCTGAACCTCCGCAAGGTGAAAGCAGAATGCAAAGGCGCCGCTGCCGATTGATGATATACCTTCAGGTAAAGTGATACCTGTCAGATTGTAGCAGTTGAAAAAGGCATAATCACCTATTTTTGTTACGGGATAACCGTCTATTTCCGCAGGGATTATGATGTCGCCTTCAACTGCTTTGTCGCAGGCTGTTATTTCTGCTGAGCCGTTGACTGTCCTGTATGACAGCAGACTTATGACAGAATCTTCCTGAGCATTGGCAGTTGTGCCTGTGAGGCAGACTGCCGTAACGGTCATTATAATAAATAATAAAACAGTAATATGTGTGCGTTTTCTCATAACATCTGTTTTTATCTGCCAAGCTTTTTAAAGAATAAAAACAGCTTGTTTATAAGATTTGTCAGGGCTTTGAGAATTCGCTGGAACATCTGATTGACCTGGTCAACAAGGGAGATTTCGACGCTTCCTCTGTCAAGATCGTCAGCCTCTTCAATAACAAGATTGAAGTTTTCAAGATTGTTGTTTCCTACCGATTCGCAAAGCTCATTGAAGCTGTATTTTCTGAATTCCTCGCCGTCAAAGGCTTCAACGGAGAACTTTACATTTGTTATTTTCGTTCCGTCGAACTCAATTCTCTGCCAGTCATCGGTGTAGTAGTAGATGTGTCCCTCATCAGCTGAAACTGCTTCAAAGGAGTCAAAGAACAGGTACTGCACATCGTCATAATATGTACACATCATTGTAACAAGGTCAAAGAGATAATAAAGGTCTGACTTGTATTCACCGCTGAAGCTGAGGATACCGTCCGCAAAACTGAAATTGATTGTGTTCAGGGTTGCAGAAGTGCTGATTGTTGCATCAGCCTTTTTGAAAATTGTGAGATTCTCGTTTGCGGGGAATGAGTTCCTCTCGATTGTGATATTGTCTGAAAGAATGAGTACAGTATCGAGTGAAGTACAAGATGAGAAAGCATAAATGTTTATTACATTTACTGATTCAGGAAGAAGTACTTTTGCAAGAGAATCGCAGCTGTCAAAAGCACGAGCATTAATAGTTGTTAATGATTCGGGAAACGATACTGAAGTTAATGATATACAGTCTGAGAATGCAAAGTTACCGATTGTTGTGAGTGTAGACGGGAAGTTAATGTTAGTCAGAGCTTCTGCATATTCACAGATATATGACGGGATTGTCGTCATGCCTTCAGAGAAGGTGATTGTTGTGAGATTGTCACAATAACCGAACGGTCCGGAGCCCATCTGAGAACCACCGAAAGTAAGTGTTGAAGGTATAGTGACTTCAGTAAGAGAATCACAATTTACAAAAGAATAATTCTCAAGAGTTTCAAGACCTTCATTCAGGTACAGCTCTCTGAGGTTGATGCAGTCAACAAATGCGTGTGTTCTGATATGCTTCATTGTTGAAGGCATTGTCAGTGTTTCCAATGACTCGCAACTATCAAATGCATAGGGACCTATTTCTGTAATTGTAGAAGGGAAGTTGATTGTTTTCAGAGCAATCGCATCTTCACAGATATGTTCGGGAACTACAGTCATTCCTTCTGCAAACGTGATTGTTGTCAGATTGTTACAATTGCAGAAAGCACCGCTTGCCATTATACCGCCTCCCGAAATAACAGTGGACGGAATTGTTACGGAGGTAATGGAATCACAAAAAGCAAATGCATAATTTCCGAAAGTAAGTAATCCTTCAGGAAATACAGGATTTTTAAGGCTTACACAATTGCTGAAAGCATGATATTCAATATGTTTTACAGATGACGGAAAATTGACAGTTTCAATACCCTCTGACCATCTGAAAATATTGGCGGGAACCGTTTCTGTTCCGTCTGCAAATGTTACTGTTTTAAGATTGGGACATCCGTGAAACGGACCAGATGTACTGCATGTTGTAACAGTTGTCGGGATTGTTATTTCAGTCAGTGAATCACAGCCTGTAAATGCATAATTCCCCATTGTAGTGATGCCTTCATGGAGAGTAATATTTTCGAGATTGGTACAGCCGTAGAATGCAGAAGCCCCGATTTCAGTAACGGTTTCAGGCATATTTATTGCTGTAAGGGATGTCATATTAGAGCAGATGTTTGACGGAATCTTGGTCATACCGTCTGCAAAAGTTACAGTTGTAAGATTGTCGCAACCGCCGAAAGCTCCGGATGAACCGCAATTTGTCAATGATGCAGGAATTATAATTGATGTAAGAGTATCACAGTTATAAAATGCATTATTGGCTAATGTTGTTATTCCTTCATTCAGTATTATATCTTTAAGATTGGTACAGCCGGAAAATGCAGAAGTCCCGATTTCGGTAACGGTTTCAGGCATATTTATTGCTGTAAGGGATGTCATATTATAGCAGATGTTTGACGGAATCTTGGTCATACCGTCTGCAAAAGTTACAGTTGTAAGATTGTCGCAACCGCCGAAAGCTCCGGATGAACCGCAATTTGTCAATGTTGCAGGAATTATAATTGATGTAAGAGTATCACAGTTATAAAATGCATTATTGGCTAATGTTGTTATTCCTTCATGCAATGTTATATCTTTAAGATTGGTACAGCCGTAAAATGCAGAAGTCCCGATTTCGGTAACGGTTTCAGGCATATTTGCTGTTGTGAGGGATGTCATATTATAGCAGATGTTTGACGGAATCTTGGACATACCGTCTGCAAAAGTTACAGTTGTAAGATTGTCACAATTCTGAAAATCACCCGAAGAACCGCATTTTGTAAGTGTAGATGGGATTGTCACAGATGTAAGAGCATCGCAATTATAAAAAGTACTGCCGCCCAAAGTAACAATTCCTTCATTCAGGGTTATATTTTTAAGATTTACACAGTCATAAAACGCAGAACGGTTAATAGTTGTTATGCTGTCAGCCAATTCCACGCTCAGAATTGTTGTATTATTTTTAAAAGCCTCTTTGCCGATACTTGTAACGGTATAGCCGCCGAGGGTATCGGGTATGACGACATCTGTTTCAGTACCGTTATATTTCGTGATTTCAGCAGTTGAGTCATCAAGGACGGTATAAGAATAATCACCGTCAGTGAGTGCTTCTGCCGATACAAAGCACGACAAGGCACAGCTCAGAACAAGAACTGCACCTGAACAAAGAAGAGTTTTCATGAGTTTTTTCATAAAATCATTTCCCTTTATTTAATTTTCTATCTTCATGCTGACATCAGCAGTGAATTCATTGTTTGCGAAGCTCAGGAGCATATTTCCTGAGTATTTCTTTGCGACATTCTCCACATTCTTAAGTCCGATTCCGTGATTTTTCTTATCAGACTTTGAAGTTTTTATTCTGTTGTTTGCTATTTTAACATCTTTTGCGGGATTTGAGAATGAAAGTGTCAGAAAACCGTTTCTTATGTTTGCCGTGATTTTAATATATCTGTTTCCTTCAGAATTCTTAAGTGCTTCGATTGCATTGTCCGTAAGGTTTGCCACAACTGTGCAAAGGTCAACATTCAGTATGCCTTTTTCTGGGATTCTGCCCGTAAAATCAATGTGAATTGCATACTCCTCTGCAAGTGAGCTCTTGTCATTAAGGATTGCATCTGCAATGAAGTTGCCCGTTGAAAACTTCCTGCCGAAATTACCTGTCTGAAGCTGAATGTTTTCAATGTAATCGGAGGCTTCCTTTGTTTTTCCGCTGTTGAGAAGGGATGTGACAACCATCATGTGGTTCTTGTAGTCATGCCTGAACTGTCTTACATCGTCATTATTGCTGAGCATCTGCTGATAATACTCATGCTGGATATCCATTTTTCGGATAATCTGATTCTGCTGATAAGTAAGAAGAAAGATTTTGCCGATGAAGTATATAACGCAGGCGATGACCATTACAGTTGAAACTGCATACATTACATTATATATACCCGTGCTGATGCCGAATTCCCTGTAATATCCCGTCAGGTCGAATATTGCAAGACATATGTATATCCATTTGGGGACTGTCATGAATACATTTGAGAGAATATTCAGCTCGCTGTTGACTGATGATACCTTTACGATGATGATAACAGCCGTGAAAAGCACTGACATGACAATGCATTCCGTAATGAGTCCCTCGGGAAGCATTGACGCAATAACGCCGTAAATGACCTCGACGGTCATAATGTAGAGTGATGAAAAGACTATGGGCATAAGCTTTCTGCGGCATTTCAATATGATAAAGGGAAAGAATATCATCATCAGTGACGAAACAGTGTCTGCTGCCGATTCCGCATCAATCCGTGTTTCAATCACAAGGGGAAAGAGCCATATTGAAAGTGCGGCAATAATGCCCGTAATTGCATATACGGGAATAACAAGCTGTTTTTTTCTGTATCCGGATGACATGATGTTGTGAAGAATCATAACAATGCTGAGAAGCCCTGTTATATCCTTGAGCACATACAGTAAAATTTCAAGCACCTGCAAAAGGGACACTCCTTATGAACCGAATTTCAGGTAATTCATATATGATTTGTTGAACTCATCACGGCATTTTGAACTCAGGAGCACAATTTCGCCGTTTGTGAGTGTTATTGTGTTTTTCTCAACAGTTGAAATATACCTCATATTTACGATATACCCTCTGTGTGTTCTGAAAAAGTGAGGGTTTGCAATTTCTGTCTGATAAACGGAAATTGCTTTGTTGGCTATGTATTCGTTGCCCGTAGTTTTCACTTTTGTGTGTTTCTTTGCCGCTTCAATGTAAATCACTTCGTCGGCATCAACGGAAATATGTGCCGTGTTTGTGGGGATTGTGATTTTTCTGTTGTGATTATATATGTTCAGAAATTTATCAAGAGTTTCATACAGCTTCTCTTTGCTGACAGGCTTGAGAAGATATCTGAATGCATCAACCTCAAAGCTGTCATAGACATGCTCTGAGTATGCCGTCAGGAACACAATCATTATTCTGCCGTCGTTTTTTCTTATGTTTCTTGCAATATCCATGCCGTTTATGTCGGGCAGGTCATAGTCAAGGAAGACAAGGTCATATTCATTGGAAAGCTGAAAAAATGAATTGCCGTCAGAGAATCCGTCAACAGAACAGACAATGTTGTTTTCGTAAAGATAATCATTTATTAACTTTGAATAATCGCTGATAATCTGTTTTTCGTCGTCACAAATTGCTATTTTCATAAAAACACCTCTTTTAGGATATCATAAAGTAAATTTTTATTCAAGTGCTATATCCGAACACTTCATGAAGTTGGCTTAATTGTAAATCCTTGTGTCGGAGAAATCAATACAAAAGGAACGAAAAGCCATTCTGAGGGAATGAAATGAAAAAAATACACGAAAAACAGTAACGTCGGCAAACAGAATAAAAGTTGCAACATTTCCGTTTTTTTGTTAAAAAATTTAAAAATATATATTATTATATTGACTGTTTTGGCAGAAAGTGTTATATTTACAATGTATAATTTTAATGTTATATCTGTAACTGTTTTTATGAAAAATAGCATACTTACACAAAACACATTGGAGGTCAGATGTGCGTAAGGAAGTTGTTGATTGTAAAAACAAAAATTCTGCGGAAAATCCGCAAAAATTCTTCACAGGAGATGATTGTTAATGAAGAATAACTTTAAAAAATTCTTATCAGTTTTTCTTGCAGTTGTAATGGTGGCAGGTATTGTGCCTTTCGGCGGCTTTATAGCTCCCATTGAGGCTTCTGCTGCTTCTTCAGCAACTTATGACAAGGAATATTACACAGGCGGAGCTTCATTCTCAACTGATGTCGCTGTCGGTGCAAGACAGTATCAGTTGGCAGCCAGCGGTCGTGAAAACGCAGCAAAGGGCTATCTTACAAATGCCGGCTTTACCGTAATGGGTAAGGACGTTAATGCCGGATGTTCAAAGTCAAATAAAAAGTATTACTATACTCATCTTGGTTACAAGCTCGGTACAGATGAAAAGAATGCTATCCGTGCGGTTGCTTTCTATAATAGCCCTGACGGTTCTGCGCCCTCATCTGTCAGTTATACAATCAATGGGCATAGTTGTACATTCTATCCCGTTACAACATCTTTTGTTGACAGCGGCACAAGCACAGGCACTGTTTTTGACCTTAACAAGGGTGTCGGCGGTGACACAATCTATATGTACTACACAAAGGACCCCAATGCAGGTCCTCCCATGACAAGTCTTGAATACGGTACAAATGCGACAGTTTCAGGTCAGACAATGGGTGTATGGCTTAACGGAAGCGGTTCTGCTGACCTTAACGCAGGTGCCGGCGGTGACTATATCTATATTTCATTCTATACAACAGGTACAGAAGTTGACACTTCTGCACTTCACACTGCAATCACAACAGCAGACAGTCTTCTTGCAAATTCAGCAAACTATGTATCTGTTGACGCACTTCAGACAGCAGTAAACACAGGTAAGGCTATTGTAAACGATTACAATGCAGACGGTCTTTCTGCAAGTTATAACCAGACTGCTATCACTGATGCTGCAAATGCAATCAACAGTGCAATCAATGCACTTCAGACAACTGTTACTCTCAACGGTAACGGCGGTACTGTTTCAGCATCATCATTCAATGTTACAGTAGGCTCTGCAACAACAGTAAATTATAATGTTTCATCATACACAGCATCACGCACAGGCTACACATTCAAGGGCTGGGCAACTTCAGCTTCTGCAACAAGCGGTTCAACATCAACTGTTTCAGCAGGCCTTAAGCCCACTCTCTACGCTGTATGGGAAGCTAACAAATACACAGTTCTTTTCGACAACCTTATTGATGTCAGCAAGTGGAACACATCTTCCGCAAACAACGGTGTTTTCAGCAATGTTGACCTTGCAAACGGTACATTCACACTTACATCAAATGACGGTGCAGGCGAAGGTACATCAACATCACCCCTCTTCCCCGTAACGGCAGGTAAGAATTATGTTGTTGACATGGAATTTGAAGGTACAAACTGGGATGTTTATATCTTTTTCTATGATGCAAATACATCAAGCGGAACAGGTCTTGAGTTCGTTGACGGTGCTGCAAGAAGATTCTCCTCAAGCGGTGTCGGCAACTTTGATGAAAACGGCAATGCAGTCTTCACAGCTCCCGCAGGTGCAACAAGAGCTGTTATCCGTGTTGACGCAAACGGTGCAAACAATGCTGTTACATACAGAAATATCAAGGTATACGAACAGGGTACTGTTGAAGACGGTGTTTCATACACACCCTCACAGACAGTAACCTATGACAGTGCATACGGCACTCTTCCCACACCCACAAAGGATAAGTACGATTTCCTCGGCTGGTTCAATGCTGACGGAACTCAGATTACTTCTTCAACTACAGTAAAACAGACAGACACACTCTATGTTTATTCAAAGTGGGAAAGATCAGGCTTCACAGTAACATGGAAGAATCATGACGGTACTGTTCTTGAAACAGACGAAGGCGTCGCTGCAGGCACAACTCCCACATACAACGGTGCAACACCCGTAAAAACAGGCGATGCACAGTATTCATACACATTCGCAGGCTGGACTCCCGCAGTTTCAGCTGTTGACGGCGATGTGATTTACACAGCAACCTTCACACAGGTACTCAACAAGTACACAGTCACATGGAAGAACCATGACGGCACTGTTCTTGAGACAGATACAAATGTTGCTTACGGTACAACTCCCGTATACAACGGTGCAACACCCGTTAAGACAGGCAATGCACAGTTCGCATACACATTCACAGGCTGGTCTCCTGCAGTTTCATCAGTAACAGGTGATGTTACATACACTGCTCAGTTCAGCGAAAGCACAAACAAGTACACAGTAACATGGAAGAACTATGATGAAACTGTTCTTGAAACAGATACAAATGTCCTTTACGGTACAACTCCCAACTATGACGGTGCAACACCCGTAAAACCTGCAGATGCACAGTATACATACACATTCGCAGGCTGGGAGCCCGCTGTTACTGATGTCACAGGCAATGTTTCATACAAGGCAAAGTTCACAGAAACACTCAGAACATATACAGTCACATGGAAGAATGAAGACGGTACTGTTCTTGAAACTGATGAAAATGTTCCTTACGGCACAACTCCCGTATATGACGGTGCAGACCCCGTAAAGGCAGGCAATGCACAGTATTCATACACATTCTCAGGCTGGACACCTGCTGTAGGCGAAGTCAGGGGCGATGCAACTTACACAGCAAAGTTCACACAGTCAGTCAATAAGTACACAGTCACATGGAAGAATTCAAACGGCTATGTTCTTGAGACAGACGAAAATGTAATTTACGGCTCGGAGCCCTCTTATGACGGCGAAACACCCGTAAAGCAGGGCGATGCTCAGTACACATACACATTCTCAGGCTGGTCACCCGAGCTCAGCGACGTCACAGGCAATGTGACTTACACAGCTGTGTTCACACAGACAGTCAATGAATATACTGTTGAATTCGTAAACCACGACGGCACAGTTCTTCAGTCAGGTAAGGTTCCTTACGGCACAACACCCGTTTATACAGGTGAAGAGCCCGTCAAGGCAGGCGATGCTCAGTATTCTTATGCATTCATCGGCTGGGATAATGAAATTGTTGCTGTCAAGGGCGATGCAACTTATACAGCTCAGTTTGAAGAATCAACAAATGTTTACACAGTTACATGGAAGAACTATGACGGTTCAATTCTTGCAACAAACAATGTTCCCTACGGCACAACTCCCGAATACAAGGGCGAAACACCCGTAAGAGTAGCAACTGCACAGTATACATATACATTTGCAGGCTGGGAACCCGAAGTTGACGAAGTCACAGGCGATGCTGTCTACACAGCAAAGTTCACTGAAACTGTCAATAAGTATACAATCAGATTCGTTGACGAAGACGGCACAGTTCTTCAGTCAGGCAAGGTTGCTTACGGCACAACTCCTGCTTACACAGGCGAAACACCTGTAAAGGCAGCAGATGCTCAGTATACATATACATTTGATAAGTGGTCACCTGCAATCAAGGCAGTTGACGGCGATGCAACTTACACAGCAACATATTCATCAGTTGTCAACAAGTACACAGTAACATGGGTAAACTTTGATGATACTGTTCTTGAAACAGACAGCAATGTTGAATACGGTGCAACTCCCTCCTATGACGGTGCAACACCCACAAAGACAGCAGATGCACAGTACACATATACATTCGACAGCTGGACTCCCGTTGTTGACACAGTCAAGGGCAATGTAACATACAAGGCTACATACAAGTCAACACTCAGAACATACACAGTTATCTGGGAAAATGAAAACGGTGATGTTCTTGAAACAGACGAAAATGTTCCTTACGGCACAGTTCCCGCTTTTGACGGCGAAACACCCGTAAAGGCAGCTACAGCTCAGTACACATATACATTTGATAAGTGGTCACCTGAGGTTGTTGCAGTCAAGGGCGATGCAACCTATGTTGCAACATTTACTCAGGAAGTAAACAAATACACAATCGAATTCGTTAACGAAGACGGTACAGTTCTTCAGTCAACAGACGTTGCTTACGGCACAACTCCTGTATACAACGGTGAAACACCCGTAAAGGCAGCAGATGCACAGTACACTTATACATTCGATAAGTGGTCACCCGCAATCAAGGCTGTTGACGGCAAGGCAACATACACAGCAACATATACATCAACAGTCAATACATACACCGTTACATGGAAGAATGCAAACGGTTATGTTCTTGAAACAGATGATGATGTACCCTACGGCACAACACCCTCTTATGACGGTGAAACACCCGTAAAGGCAGCAGATGCACAGTACACTTACACATTCGATAAGTGGTCACCTGCAGTATCAGCTGTTACAGGCAACATCACTTACACAGCTACATTCACAGCTACAGTAAACAAGTACACAGTCACATGGAAGAACGACAACGGTAACGTTCTTGAAACAGATGTTGAAGTTCCTTACGGTGACACACCCTCTTATGGCGGCACAACACCCTCCAAGGCTGCAACTGCTCAGTATACATACACATTTGCAGGCTGGACACCTGAAGTCAACACAGTCACAGGTGATGTAACTTATACAGCAAAATATGATTCAACAGTCAACGAATATACAATCACATGGATTGTTGAAGGCGCTGAAACAACTCAGACAGTTGCTTACGGTGAAACACCCGACTTCGGTTCAACACCCGTAAAGGCTGAAAATGCTCAGTATACATACGAATTCAAGGGCTGGACACCTGCAGTTGAAGCTGTAACAGGCGATGCAACATACACAGCAGAATTCACTCCCGTAACAAAGTCATACACAGTAACATGGGTTGACGAAGACGGCACAACAGTTCTTTATACTGAGAGCATTCTCGTAGGCGATGCAATCCCCAATAAGACTGTTCCCGAGAAGGCAGGCTTCATCGGTGCATGGGAATCATATCCCCAGACAATGCCCACAAATGATGTCACAATCAAGGCTGTATACATCAATGACGGTATCACAGTAACATGGGTAATCGATGACAGCACAACTCATACAACAGTTGTAAGAGAAGGCAATGTCATCACTCCTGATAAAGCATGGGAAGCAAAGGATCCCACAGTTTCAACAGTCTACACATTCAAGGGCTGGTCAGAAACAAAGGGCGGCGCAGTTGTGGATTCATTCCCCACAGTTGTTGCAGGCGGTGCAAACAAGACATACTATGCAGTATTTGAAGAATCAGTCAGAACATACAAGGTTGTATGGACAGACGAAGACGGCACAGTTCTTGAAACAGACGATGCAGTTGCTTACAACACAATGCCCTCATTCGACGGCACAGAGCCTTCAAAGGCTGCAGATGTACAGTACACATATGCATTTGACGGCTGGACTCCCGCTGTAACAGCTGTTTCAGGCGATGCAACATACAAGGCAACATACAAGGCAACCGTAAATGAATACACAGTTACATTTGAAAATGAAGACAGAACGGTTCTTCAGTCAGGTAAGGTTGCATACGGTGATACACCCGTTTATACAGGCAAAACACCCGTAAAGGCTGCAACTGCTCAGTATTCATACACATTCTCAGGCTGGACAACAGAGGTTGTCGCTGTTACAGGCGATGTTACATACACAGCTAAGTTTGCTTCAACAGTAAACAAGTACACTGTAACATGGACAGATGAAAACGGCACAGTTCTTGAAACAGACACCAATGTTCCTTACGGCACAATGCCCACATTTGACCATGCAGAGCCCACAAAGGCTCCCACTGCTCAGTATACATTTGCTTTTGCTGGCTGGACTCCCGCTGTTACAGCTGTAACAGGCAATGCAACATACAAGGCAACATACTCACAGACAGTCAACGAATACACAGTAACATGGACAAACGAAGACGGTACAGTCCTTGAAACTGATGAAAATGTACCTTACGGCACAACACCCTCTTATGACGGTGCAACACCCGTAAAGGCTGCAACTGCTCAGTACACATTCACATTCGATGGCTGGACTCCTGTTGTAAACGATGTAACAGGCAATGTTACATATAAGGCAACATACTCAGAGACAGTCAATAAGTACACAGTTACATGGACAGACGAAGACGGCACAGTCCTTGAAACTGATGAAAATGTACCTTACGGCACAGTTCCCACATTCGACGGAACAGAACCCACAAAGGCTGCAACTGCTCAGTATTCATACACATTTGCCGGCTGGACACCTGCTGTAGGTGAAATCGAAGGCGATGTGACATACAAGGCAAGATATACTCAGACAGTCAACAAGTACACAGTAACATGGACATTCGCAGACGGCACAGTCCGTAAGAATGAAAATGTTGAATACGGCTCAGTTATTTCCGTTCCTGCAAATTCTGACAAGGATCCCGATGCACAGTATCATTATTCTTATAAGTGGACACCTGCTGTCAACACAACAGTAACAGGCGATGCTGCTTACTCAGAAGTGCTTACAATGACAGGTCATACATTTGGTTCATGGACTCAGACTGAGGCTCCCTCATGTGACAAGGAAGGCGCAAGAGAGAGAAGCTGTACTTACTGTGGCTACACACAGGAAGCAATCATTCCCATGATTCCTCATACAGAGGCAACAAAGGAAGAAAACAGAACAGAGCCCACATGTAAGGTTCCCGGTTCATACGACACAGTAGTTTACTGTTCAGTATGTAACGAAGAGCTTTCAAGAGCAACAACCGAGCTCCCCGTTGTTCCTCACGATCCTGCAGCAGCAGTAGTTGAAAACAACGTTCCCGCATCATGTACAGTTGACGGCTCATACGATGAAGTTGTTTACTGTTCAGTATGTGATGCAGAGCTTTCAAGAGAAAATAAGGTTCACGTTGCTCCCGGTCACGATCCTGCAGCAGCAGTGATTGAAAACGACGTTCCCGCATCATGTACAGTTGACGGTTCATACGATGAAGTAGTTTACTGTTCAGTATGCGATGCAGAGCTTTCAAGAGAAAATAAGGTTCATGTCGCTCCCGGTCATACACCCGATGAAGCAGTAAGAGAAAACGAAATCTTCGGCAGCTGTATCGAAGGCGGTTCATATGATGAGGTTGTTTACTGCTCAGTATGTGATGCAGAAATCAGCCGTACACATGTTGAAATCGAAGTCGGCGAGCACAAGCACGGACCTGAAATGTCAGAAAACATTGTTGAAGCAACATGTACAACACCCGGTTCATACGACAAGGTTATCTACTGTCTTATCTGTACAGAAGAAATCAGCCGTACTCCCGTTGTTGTTCCTGCAAAGAGCCATACACCCGGCAAGACAGTAGTTGAAAATAAGGTAAGCGCAACATGTAGTGTACCTTCATCCTATGACAATGTTGTTTACTGTTCAGTCTGCGGCGAAGAAATCAGCCGTCAGACAATCACAGGCACAACAGTTGACCATACAAAGGGCACACCCGTCAAGGAAAATGTTGTTGAAGCCAAGTGTACAACACCCGGTTCATACGACAACGTATTCTATTGTATCTACTGTGATGCTGAAATGGACAGAGTAACAGTAACAACAGGCGTAAAGGGTCACACAATTGTTGAAGACAAGGCGGTTGAACCCACATGTGAAAAGACAGGTAAGACTCTCGGCTCACACTGTTCAGTATGTAACGAGGTTATCGTTGCCCAGCTCGTTGTTCCCGCTCCCGGTCATACAGTAATTGTCAGACCTGCAGAAGCACCCACATGTACAAACACAGGTCTTACAGAGGGCTCATACTGCGGCGTTTGTAAGAAGGAAATTGTTCTTCAGGAAGAAATTCCCGCACTCGGCCATACAGATGAAGACGGCGACGGAATCTGCGACCTCGACGGCAGAGATGTCAACGATATGACTCCCGATGATGACAGCAATTCAGGCATTACAGTCACACCTGATGCAGACGGTGACGGCTATATCGATGCAAATGAATGCGACGATTGCGGCAGAGAGCATATCAACTTCTTCTCAAGCATTATCTGTTTCTTCATCAGAATCATGAGAATGCTCGGAATTGATATCAAATAAAATAACGGCATAACAAAAGCCCGGAGAACTTGTTTCTCCGGGCAATTTGTCTGTAAAAAAAGAGGGGATGTAAATTTTACATCCCCTAAATACGTTTAATTAAAAGTACCACAAAACTTCTTCAACAAGATCTTCAATGACCCATATGAGGTCTTCAAAGAAGACTGCGAATACGGTTGTGGAAAGGATTGCAAAGATGATAAGACCGAGCACCTTGAGGACTACACTGATAAGGGCTGCAATTCCGACACCCTTTGCACGCTTCGGATACTCTCTGTACCATGAGAGGTAAAGGACAAGACCCAGGAAGGGCTCAAAAAAAGATAAAATACACAGCAGAACCGAGGGAATATCATAGGGATTCGGCTGAGGAGCAACGGGTGGCTGTGTGTAATTTACCGGCTGATGAGAGGGTGCAGGGGGTGCATATTCAGCCTGCTTAGGTGCTCTTGCTTCGTTGGGGGTTCCGCAATAGGGACAGAACTTTGACGCTGAGTCATATTCCTTACTGCAATTGTTACAATACATAAAACTTCCTCTTTTCTTTTTAAATATACATATATGCAACTGTGGATATTATAGTTGCAATAATGTTGAATACAAGACCGATTATAAAGCCTGTCAATGCCCATTTTCCGCAAGCCTTTGCTTTGTTGGGTGTCTGGTCCTTCCATACAAGGAAAAGGATAAGACCGACAATGGGGATCAGGAATGAAAGAATATTGAAGCCTGTGGAGGGAATATCTGCAGGGTTGGGCTGCTGATAGCCGTAGGGCTGCTGGTAACCATTCGGTTGCTGATAACCGTAGGGCTGCTGATAACCGTAGGGCTGCTGGTAACCATTGGGCTGCTGATAACCGTTCGGCTGCTGATAACCATTGGGTTGCTGATAACCGTTCGGCTGTTGATAGCCATTGGGTTGCTGATAATTATTCTGCTGTGGCTGAGCCTCAACAGCTGAACCGCAGAAGGGGCAAAAAGCTGTTGTATCGGAAATTTCATTTCCGCATGATTTACATAACATGATAATCCTCCTCTGAATTGCTGATAGATTTATTTTATATGAATTTTCGTAATTTGTCAACAAAAAAGAACAGAGCCACCCGTTAGCCGAGTGTCCGTAAGGACGCCCGGCAGTTTTATTCGCCTTACGGCGAGTGATATTGCTTCGCAGTTCTATTGTGCTTTGCACAGTGTTATTGTCCTTCGGTCAGCTTTTGCGAATAAAATAACACTGAAGCCGAAGGCTTCAATATCACTTTTGATTTATCAAAAATATCACTGCAAATTTTAATTTGCAATATCACTTATACATATCGAAAAATTGTTTTAAGATTTGCATATTTGCCTTTAAAGTATATAACCCACTATGAAACTTTTAAGTTGAAAATGTCAATTTTAAAACAAGAAAATCGGGAGCACTTTTTAAAAAGTGTCTCCCGATAGTTTTATCTGTCCTTAGCAACCCCGTGCATTAATTGAGTGGTTCTGGCATTTTTTCTGTTATTTTTCTTACGGAATCCTCAATTGAACAGCCTGTGCAGTCAATAACGATGTCTGCATATCTGTCATAAAGGGGCTTTCTCTCTTCAAATGCATCTGCAAGGCTTTTGCCGTTTTTTAGCACGATACCTCTTGTCGTGATATTCGTGACTCTCTTTTCGATCCCGGAAAAGTCAACATGCAGATAAACGATTTTCCCGTTTTTTCTGAAATGCTCCATTGCTTTTTCAGAGTAAACAGCACTGCCTCCCGTTGCTATAACGGTGTTGTCTTCGTTGACAGAGAGCAGGATTTCCTCCTCGAGCTTCAGAAAAGCATCTGTGCCGTCATTGTCAATTATATCCTGCAGAAGCCGTTTTGTTTTCTGCTGAATAATGATGTCGGTATCAATGAAAAACTTGCCCATTGCCTTTGCAAGGAGAACACCGAGAGTGCTTTTTCCTGCACCGGGCATACCGATAAGTATGATATTTCCCATTATTTATGCTCCGCAATGAACTTTTCGAGAATGTCTGCAGCCTCGCCTACAATTTCCTTGCAGGGGCGTTTTTTATAGTATTCAGCCGTTCTTTTTTCGGGTACGGGGCTCTTATCATCATTTTCGGGAAGGTCAAGGAGCTGATGGCAGATATATGAGCCGTTTCTGTGCTTGAATTCAAGCACGATTGACTGAATATCCTTGTACCAGTCCATTTTTGCTTCGTTGTCTGTGGGGCTTTCATAGCCGAAAATCATGTTCGCAACAAGCACCATTCCGCTGACTGCACCGCAGACCTCACGGAGTCTGCCGAAGCCTCCGCCGAAGCCTGATGCCATTTTAACCATAGTTTCCCTTGAAACACCCGTTTCATCGCAGAATGCAGCAGCAACAGCCTGTGCACAGTTGAAGCCCTCTTCAAAAAGTGCAACGGCAACCTCTCTTTTGCTCATTTATGCACCCTCCACAGCGTCTGCAATCTTTTCAAGCCAGTCGCCTTCAAAGAGCTCGATAAGACCCTTGTCAACCTGAGAAGCAAAATCAGGGTCAATGGGGATTCTTGCAATCTGAGGAATACCGTGTGCAGCAGCAATTCTTTCAAGGTTGCTTTCACCGAAAATAAAATGCTTTTTGCCGCACTCTGTGCATTCAAAATATGACATGTTCTCAACAATGCCGAGGACGGGAATATTCATCATCTTAGCCATGTTGACAGCCTTTGTGACAATCATTGATACAAGGTCCTGAGGTGATGTGACGATGATGATACCGTCAACGGGAAGTGACTGGAATACAGTCAGGGGCACGTCGCCCGTTCCGGGAGGCATATCGACAAACATAAAGTCAACGTCCTTCCAGATAACATCTGACCAGAACTGCTTTACAACGCCTGCGATAACGGGGCCACGCCAAACAACGGGGTCTGTTTCGTTTTCCATAAGAAGATTTATGGACATAATGTCAATACCTGTCTTTGATGTTGCAGGGAAAAGCTCTGTTTCCGTTCCTGTTGCTCTTTCGTGAATGCCGAAAGACTGAGGGATTGATGGGCCTGTGATATCTGCATCAAGAATTGCAGATTTTAAGCCTCTTCTCTGCATTGTGACAGCCATCATTGATGTGACAAGTGACTTGCCGACACCGCCCTTACCGCTGACAACGCCGATGACCTTCTTTACAGAGCTGGCATCGTTAAGCTTCTCCTTGGGAATACCGCCTTCACGGCTTGAACAGTTCGCTGAACATGAACTGCAATCATGTGTACATTCGCTCATTTTAATTTGCCTCCGGGTTTATATTTATTGATTGTCTGCTCTGAATTCGCAGACAGTTGAATTTGCCATTCTTCTTGAATACCAAACTGCCACACGGACATAGTCTGCCCAGTTTTCAGCTTCAAGACAGCATTTTGTGCTGATTGTTATGTTTTTCTTTTCAAGTGTTATATCTTCATTTCCGCCGAAAAATGTGTTGAAAAATGAAGCAAAATCGTAAGAGAAATTCATTGTTTCATTCTGCTTTACGGGCTTGTTCATAATGAACTTCTGGAAAGCAATAATTTCTTTTGTAAATTCTGCATCTTCCGTAATCTCTTCAACATATTTCTGAAGCTCGGGGAAGAATATATCCTCATCGATAAGACACTTTGAGAAAAGCATTTCATCAGGCTCATATATAATGTGTCCGAAACGGTCGTCAATCATACCGATTGCCCCGTTTTTATTCGCAACTGCAGAAAAATGCTCACGGAAAGAAGTCCACAGCGTATGAATGAAGTCTGAAGAAGCATCATTCAGTGCCTTTTCGATAAAACCGTTATAGAAATCATAATATGAAATATTTCTGCATTTTTTCAGTGCAACTGCTATATATCTTGTCAGTCCCAGTGCATGAAGTGCCTGCACGGTGACGGCAAAAAGATAGGTCTTTTCCCAGTCGGCAACACTCATTGTGCTTGTTTCAACGATAAGGGACGAAAACTCGTCTATATCCTCTTTTACCGTGTCGGGATTGATATGATACTGTATAAATCTGTTGTGTACAGTCTTTATTTTATATTTTTCGATGCATTCACGGCTTCCGAGAAGTGAATTAGGGATAAGCTCACAGGGGTAGACATTGATTGCACTGTGCTGACCGCTTTTAAGCACTTTGCACATACCCTTTGCAAAGCTTTCGTATGTTTCACCGGGAAGACCGAGAATCAGCTCCGTGTAAGTGGGAATATTCTCTTTCGCATAGAAATTCACAAGGTCAGAGTAATATTCCATATCAAGATTTTTCCTGCCGATGATTTCAAGCACCTCGGGAGAAACACTCTGCAGAGAAATTGTCTGTGCCTTGCTCATGTTGTTGTCTACAAGGAGCTTGCTGATTTTACCGACAACATCAAACTTGTTCTTTGTGAAATTGACTTTGAACTTCTGCGGATAACCTGTTTTCTGCTTGAGCTGTGCCATATATTCCGCAATTTCAAGGTCACGGTTGAAAAGACCGAAGTTTGCGTCACAGCCGTAAACATATTCAATTTTCTTCTCTGCAATCCAGTCAAGCTCGGCTTTCACTCTTTCCATGGGGAAAAGCCTTACCTTGCATTTAAGGAAGCCCCAGTCGCAGAATGCACACTGATTGGGACAGCCTCTGTTTGTTTCAAGCAGAGCAGAGAAGGAAATTCCGTCATTGAGAATGCTATCAAAAATGCCCTCAAGATAGGGTGACGGATAATCTGTTGTTTCGGGATTCTTCTTCTGAGTGGTGACAAAACCGTCTTTGCCCCTGAATGAAATATTATTTATATTTTCAAGAGGAGTGTTGTCTTTCAGTGCCAGAAGAATTTCCTTGAAAGCCTCTTCACCACCACCGTGGATAAGAATGTCTGCAGTGGGGATATCAGAGAGCTGATGACTGTCAGGCGCTATATGATGACCGCCGAAAACAGTGATACAGTCAGGATATCTTTCTTTCAGCACCTTTGAAAAAGCAATGTTGTATTCAATATTCCAGATATAGCATGAAAAGCCCACAAGATAAGGATTATCGAGCTTTTCAACAGCCTCTATAATGTTTTCACGGGTATAGACAAACCTGCCGAGGTTGTACTCAGCCTTTACTCTCTCGTCTGCCCATGAATAAGCGGCAATACAGCCTGCAGCGTAGGGAAGATATGCATTTTTCTTTTCGCCCTCACCGTAAACGGTGGAAACCTGAACAAGATAAATGTTCTTCATATAATCACTCTTTTCAACAGAAAATTATATCATACTACATCCTTTATGTCAAACAACTGTTGAAAAAAAAATAATTATAATATATAATATACTGAGAAAAGAGGTGAACAAGGATGAAGAATATTTATATGGTGCAGGTCGGCTTTTCATTTGACAAATCTGTCTATCTGCCTTACAGTGTCGGCTGTATAATTTCCTACTGCAAAAGCATTCCTGAAATCAGGGAGAAATACGCTTTTCCTAAACCCATTTATAAAAGAGATAAAATCGCTGACATTGTTTCATCCCTTGAGTCGCCATACATGATGGGCTTTTCATGTTACCTGTGGAATACGGAATTCAACAAGGCACTTGCAAAAGCCGTAAAAGCAAAGTATCCCGATTGCATTATTGTTTTCGGCGGTCACAATGCCCCTGAAGACGGCTCAATGCTCCTTAAAGAGGATTATATTGATATCATCATGACAGGGGAGGGGGAGGAGACCTTTGCTTCACTTCTCACCGAAGATGATATCGCTGACTGCCCGAATATCTATTACAGAAAAAACGGTGAAATCATAAAGACTCAGGAAAAGTTCTATGAGGACATTTCCCATTATCCCTCACCTTTTCTTGACGGCACTCTCGACGAAGTAATTGACAATGACCCCGATACGGATTTCCTTTCAGTTCTTGAAACAAACAGAGGCTGTCCTTTCAGCTGTGCTTACTGTGACTGGTGTGCAAAGAAAAGTGTCCGTCAGTTTCCCGTTGAAAAGGTCAATGCTGAGATAAAATGGCTTTCCGACCATAAAATTGAATATATCTTCTGTGCCGATGCAAATTTCGGTCTTTTAGAGCGTGATGAGGATATCATCGACACCCTGATTTCTTATAAAAAAGCAACAGGCTATCCCGATGTTTTCCGTTGCTGCTACACCAAAAACAGCAACGACAGAGTTTTCAGGATGTGCAAAAAGCTCAATGAATACGGCATGGATAAGGGTGCAACTCTTGCTTATCAGTCTTTGTCAGAGGAAGTTCTTGAAAATATAGGCAGAAAGAATCTTTCAATGGAGTATTTCTCCGACCTGCTGAAAAAATACAATGAAGCAGGTATTCCGTCATATTCTGAGCTGATTCTCGGTCTTCCCGGTGAAACAAAAGACTCTTTCTGCAAAGGACTCTGCACACTTCTTGACCACGGTCAGCATAATTCCGTCAGTGTTTATTACTGCGAAGTACTGCCCAATTCCCCATTGGGCAGAAAGGATATGCTTGAGAAATATAATATTGAGGTGGAAAAGGTCAAGTTCAACCACATTCACAGTGCAAATGACCTGAAAGAAGAGGTTGAGGAGTATTCATACATCATCCGCGGGACTTCTACAATGAGCCGTAAGGACTGGGTTGATACGAATATGTTCTCAGTCTGTCTGCAGGCTTTCCATTCACTGGGGCTTCTCAGATGCTTTGCACTGTATCTCAGATATGAGAAGAATGTGTCATATTATGACTTCTATTCGTCACTGCTTGACTACATCATGAACACCGATACAGGTTTTCTTCACAGCCTTTTTGCATCATTCAGGGACAAATATGAAACAAGCAAGGACGGCGAATGGAATTACTACAACGAAGAGCTGGGCAATATTATATGGTTCTTTGAAGAGGGTGCATTCATTGAGTGCATAAAGAATTATGATGAATACAAAAAGAGTATTCTGCCCTTTATAAAGAGCTTTGATATTGATGATGATATTTTCAGTGAAATTGAAAAATATCAGGATAACATTCTGAAAACCCCCTTCAGGCAGAATTATGATTTTACTCTGAAATATGACCTGCACACCTATTTTTCACTGCTTATGCAGGGTAAAAAAACAAGCCTTGAGAGGAAAGAAACATCTTACTCTTTCCGTCAGGACAAGATATTTGATTCATGGCACGACTTTGCAAAGCTTACTGTCTGGTACGGCAGACGCAAGGGTGCATCAACATTTATGAATGAGATTATTTAAAAAGAGGAGCTGTCATCATGCTGATATAATCCCCTTAAAGTAGACACTTGAAATAACAAAAAGTTTCAAGACTACTTTAAGGGGATTTTTTATGTCAAAAATTAGTTATGAACAAAAACTATCATCAGTAAAACAATACATAAACGGAAAAATAACTCAACAAGAGGGAGCA
>JAFUIY010000093.1 GCA_017473925.1 Clostridia bacterium
GTAGAATATCTCACGGCATAACAAAAAAGAGCAGGCTCAAAACCTGCTCGATACATAACAATATTAACTATGAGGAAATATAAAAAAGAAAAGTGAGTATTCACTTGTGTTATGAATACTCACTATGGTGCGGATGACGGGACTTGAACCCACATGAACTTAGCGTTCACTAGAACCTGAATCTAGCGCGTCTGCCAATTCCGCCACATCCGCATATTTAGTTTATTTATCTGACAAAGTTTATGTCCGCGGTACTCTTGCGGTGCCCAAAATTCTTCGCTCGCTGTTCGCTTCGCAGAATTTTGACCGCTGCGCCATCTCATTCTCCCTTCATCTCCCACCGGGAGCGGTCGAATTCGATGCTGCCAATTCCGCCACATCCGCATATTAATTTATACAGCTTAAATATAATATCATCAAAACTGTTATTTGTCAATATAATAATCAAATTTTTTATGCTTGATTGACTTCCCTGTCTGTGTTAATATTAAATTATAAAACACAAAAGGGGACTATTTTATGATAAAACAATCTGCATTCACAGGAACGGAAAAAAAGCTCAAGGGCGGTCTTCACTGCCACACACAGCGTTCTGACGGCAACTACACACCTGAAGAGACAATCAGGGTACACAAGCAGAACGGCTATGATTTCCTTGCTCTTACAGACCATCGCAAGTATAATTACATAAATTTTGCTCCCGAAACGGGAATCACCCTCATTCCCGGAATGGAAATTGACGGCACCTTTGACCGTGAGAACGGCTTCAGGACTTATCACACCGTATGCATAGGCTCTGACGGGGAATCAAACGGTTTTTCTCAGGATGAGGAATTTATCTGCAGGGATGTAAAATCTGCAGACGATTTCCAGAAGTATCTTGATGCAGTTGTTGCTAAAAACAATCTGATTTTCTATTGCCATCCCGAGTGGAGCGGCACTCCTGCAAGATATTTTGAAAATCTCAAAGGCTATTTTGCAATGGAAATATGGAACTCAGGCTGTGTGATCGAAAACAACATGGATACAAATGCTGCTTATTGGGATGAGCTTCTCGGCTCGGGTAAAAAGCTCTGGGGTGTTGCTGTTGACGACGGTCATCAGCCCTCTCATCACTGCAAGGGTTGGGTAATGGTGAATGCAGAAAACAATGTCGACGCCATTCTTGATGCACTGAAAAACGGAAGCTTTTATTCATCGACAGGCCCCGTGATTGAAGATTTTTACATAGAAGACGGCAAAGTCCATGTCAGAGCCGCTGAAGAATGCGCATACATCTGGTTCTGTTCTGACAAACACCCCTCAAAACAGTTTGTAAATGCCTCTGAAGCCTCTTTTGACCTTAAAGGTGAATTTACCTATATCCGTGCAGTAATTATGGATAAGGACGGTCACAGAGCCTGGACGAACCCCATTTTTATCAAGTGAAACACAAAGCCACCGGTTTATCAGAAACCGGTGGTTATCTTTTTATATCGTATAACTGTAGTTAGGGTCTATTGCATATTTCTGAGTGAACACATCATCCCAGATAATGTTGCATGTCCAGCCCCAGTTGCAATGAACAACGATGAGCTGTTTTTCGTCAGCTGTAATATTTTTCTTTGCATAATGGTCATAGCCGATTACGTCTCCCTCTTCAATCACATCAAGGACATAGATTGAATGGTGCTTGACAAGTCTGATGTAATCACCGGGTTTTACTGTATCCCAGGTGACACCCTTTTTGCCGTAAGAATACATTGACACACCGTGAACCTCCTGGAACATCAGTGCAGCAAAGCCTGCACACTGTCCTTTACAGTATGCATATGTTCCGCTTTCATGGTCGTCACAGGGGGTTTCCGTAACATCGGGGTACTTAGCACTGGGAGTGTGCTTGTTCCAGTAATAGCCGTCGGGATACTTGTTCCTGAATGAATCAGCCTTTATCTGGATTGCATTTTTAACGGTTATTTCATAGTAATATACATCATCACCGCATTCAACAATAATGCATGAGAAACCTCTTTTTACAGCTGTAATGACACCGTCCTTGTCAACAGTGACACAGGCAGGGTTTGATGAAGTCCATTCTGCGTTATCCCTGTCCTTAAGGATGAAATAGCTCAGATACTGTGAATCTCCCTCACAGAGCGTCATTTCCTTTGTATCAGTGTCATAATCAGGGATAACGGGCTCCTCGGGAGGAATGGGAACATCAGGTGTTTCGGGTATATTCTCAGGCTCAAACATTGCAAGAACATCTTCGTCATCAATTCTTGCTGCAACACGGAGAATAAGCCTTGCATCGGCAGAAGTGACCTTGCCGTTGCCGTCTGCATCCGCATAGCTTCTCTGCATGCCGTCTGCATAGCTGATCTGAGCCGCAATACGCAAAGCTGTTCTTGCATCTGCCGCAGTTATATTTCCGTCACCGTTCACATCGCCGCTTCTGACCATGTCAGCTGCTGATGCATTCATTGCAAAAACAGAAAAAACGAGAACAGATGCCATTATTATTGATAATATTCTTTTAAATGCTTTCACTGAATTCTCTCCTCTGTTTAAATCCGTGAATTATCAGCTTTCAACAACAAAGCCTTCTGACTCTCTCTTTGCTGCAAGCTCTGTTACGATTCGCTCTTTTTCCTTACCTGCAATCTTGTAGAAGAACATGGGAATTGAGCAAAGAAGCATACTGATACCGGGGACAATTGAAACGAGAGTGAACATTGCAAAACGGAGATTATCAGGCATTTCCGTTGCCGCAACAACTGCTGTTGATGAAAGCATCTGTTCGGGCTTGAGACCGATTACCATATACATGATAACGATGCCTGATGTTGCAAATGCGTTGCCGATTTTGTTGATAAAGCCCTGACATGCGGCACCGAGAGCATTGTCACGGAAGCCTGTTTTGAGTTCCATATAGTCAAGACAGTCGCAGATCATTGCGAAGCAGACTGTGTTGATAACGCCGAGAGGAATGCATGAAATGATGATGAAAGGAATACATGCATAGAGGTTCATTGTGAACCAGCCTACAAGTGTTGTCACGATACTTGCAACAAAGCCTGCAAGGCAGGAAACGATAACAAGCTTCTTATAGTCAAACTTTTTCATAAGCTTGGGCATAAAGAGTGTTGCACCGAAAAGACCGACGATTGAGCTTATCTGGAAAACAGTCTTTACAGTTGAGATACTTGCTTCAACGGCGGCAATTCTTTCAGCCTCTGTTGCAAGTGTTGCAAGCTCGGGTCCTATGTAGAATGAATAACGGGCAACATGAATTGCAGCTGCACCGACCATGTATCTGCCGCTTGAAAGGATACCCATAAGAAGGACAAGCATAAGGGGTTTACAAGTGAAAATACGCTTGAGCTGAGAGGGCTCACCGGGCTGACGCTTACGGGGAGGCATCTTGACTCTTTCCTTGACACCGAAGCATGAAACAGCATAAAGAACTGAGCCGATACCAACTGTTACAATCGCCATGATTAGATACTTTCTCTTCTGAACGGTAAGAGCATCCATAGGTTCTGCTGAATTTTCAACGATAGCAGCCATAATAAGACCGACAACAAGGAAAAGCACTTCGGGAACGGCTGAACCGATGCTGTTGAAAATCTTGCTGACTGAAATAACAGAGCTTCTCTCCTCTGAATCGGGAGTCATAACATTGGGCAGTCCCCAGAAAGAAACATCACCGACCGTATAAAGCATACCCCATGCAACATAAACGATTGCTGAATAAATCATCATCTGTGTTTTGTCGAGATTGGGGCTGAGATACATAAGTATCGTCACAATTGCAATGGGAATAAGCGCAAAACGGATGAAAGGTATCATTTTTCCGCTTTTGAGATTACTTCTGTCAACAATCATACCCATAAGAGGGTCATTGATTGCGTCCCATACTCGGGCAAGAAGCATAAGAAGGAGCACAAACATGGGTGCCAGCTGTAAAACATTGAGATAATAGTCACTTATGTAGCTTGACATGAGTGCATAAATCATACCCTGACCGAGACCTGCTACGCAGAAAGCGGTCATTTCATTTTTCTGAACATATTTTTTTCTGTCCATAGGATTTCCTCCCGTTTAATTCTTATATAGTATATATTATCACAAAAATTTAATTTTTCAATCTGTTTTTTTAAATTATAATCCTGTCTCCATGAAAACATCACCGTTTTCGAGGTCTTTCCACTCGAATTTCCCGTTTTCGTACACGACGTAGCTGTGAGGACTGTTTTCCTTAGGGATTGAAACAGAGCCGGTATTCATATATGTGTATTTTTCGTGTTTGTTTATTTTAGGCACATGAGTGTGTCCGCAGAAAAGAATATCACCTGATGAGAGGGGCGGAAGCTTTTCTTCATTGTAATTATGACCGTGAGTGGAATAAATCAGCTTATCATCAAGTGCTATAACGGCATAATCCGCAAGCACGGGAAATTCAAGCACCATCTGGTCAACCTCAGTATCACAGTTTCCCCTGACACAGAAAATTTTATCCTTAAGAGGATTCAGCATTGCGATAACCGCTTTCGGAGCATATTCACGGGGCAGGTCATTACGGGGACCGTGATAAAGAATATCGCCGAGAAGAAGAAGTCTGTCTGCCTTCTCCCTTTCAAAGGCTTCAAGAAGCATTCTGCAATAGTATGCCGAGCCGTGAATATCTGATGCAATAATTAATTTCATATAAATCAATCCTTAAAACAGTATAGTATTATTATAACACAGATTCATACAACGGTCAAATAAAAAAACGGGTGCCGGACTAATCCGACACCCTAAAATTTACATTAATTAACGAAATTATTCGTCGATTTCTGTAACAACGCCTGAACCAACTGTTCTGCCGCCTTCACGGATAGCGAAACGGAGACCTGCTTCGATAGCGATGGGAGTGATAAGTTCAACGCTCATAACAACGTTGTCGCCGGGCATACACATTTCTGTGCCTTCGGGAAGGTTGATAACGCCTGTAACGTCAGTTGTTCTGAAGTAGAACTGAGGTCTGTAGTTGTTGAAGAAAGGTGTATGACGGCCACCTTCATCCTTTGTAAGAACGTAAACCTGACCCTTGAACTTTGTGTGGGGCTTGATTGAACCGGGCTTACAGATAACCTGGCCACGTTCGATTTCTGTTCTCTGAACACCACGAAGAAGAGCGCCTACGTTGTCGCCAGCTTCTGCGAAGTCGAGCATCTTTCTGAACATTTCAAGACCTGTACAAACTGTCTTTCTGCTTTCTTCCTTGATACCAACGATTTCAACTTCTTCGTTAACGTTGATACGGCCTCTTTCAACTCTACCAGTTGCAACAGTACCACGGCCTGTGATTGTGAAAACGTCTTCAACAGGCATAAGGAAGGGCTGGTCAGCCTTTCTGTCGGGTGTGGGAATGTATGTGTCAACTGCTTCCATGAGTTCCCAGATGGGAGCACAAGCAGGATCATCAGCTGAAGCTGCTTCAAGAGCCTTGAGAGCTGAACCTCTGATGATGGGTGTATCATCGCCGGGGAATTCGTACTCATCAAGAGTTTCACGGATTTCCATTTCAACGAGTTCAAGAAGTTCTTCGTCGTCAACCTGGTCAACCTTGTTCATGAAAACGATGATGTAGGGAACGCCAACCTGACGAGCAAGAAGGAGATGTTCCTTTGTCTGAGCCATGGGGCCGTCTGTTGAAGCGATAACAAGGATAGCACCGTCCATCTGTGCAGCACCTGTGATCATGTTCTTAATATAGTCAGCATGGCCGGGGCAGTCAACGTGAGCGTAGTGACGTGTTTCTGTCTCGTACTCAACGTGTGATGTGTTGATTGTGATACCACGTTCTCTTTCTTCGGGAGCCTTATCGATGTTAGCGTAATCGATGAAGTCTGCCTGACCCTTAGAAGCGGGAGTCTTTGTGATAGCTGCTGTAAGAGTTGTCTTACCGTGGTCAACGTGACCGATAGTACCAATGTTAACATGGGGTTTAGTTCTTTCGAACTTAGCTTTTGCCATTTTAAATTTCCTCCTTAGTAATTGGGAATAAA
>JAFUIY010000094.1 GCA_017473925.1 Clostridia bacterium
AATCAAGCAATTGCTTGATTTTTGCTTTGCCCGAAGGCGTACAAAGGTACGTCGAGTGGTGAAGTTTATTTATAGCAAAAACGCCTTTTTCTCCATTTTTTATTTTTTGTCGTTATTTTTTAGTTTTAACATGTTAAAAATTTTTATGTGTAGCCGTTTTTGCGGTCTACACTTTTTTTACATTCCCTTTTTTTGTAATCAGTTTTTACTTTTCAATCTTTACAGTATAAACATACTCAGATTCCATATCATCGGGACTTATGAAACCGAAGTCAAGACAGAGTTTTCCGTTATCGTTTTCAGCCTTGATTTCACCGTTGTATCCGAAGAGTGAAACCTTCATGTTTTCGCTGTAATCAACATCTTCAAGAGTGATTTTTCCCATGGGGTAATTCATAAAGAAAGCGTAAATCTTACTGCTGTCCTTGCTTCTTGTGTACTTGACATTTTCTGTTTTTGAAACACAGTATTTACGGCTTGCATAAACAGCCTCGCCGTTGATTTTAAGCCATTTGCCCATCTGACGGAGTCTTTCTTCCATGATAACAGGGATTCGTCCGTCGTCTGTGGGGCCGATGTTAAGAAGGAAGTTCTGTCCCTTTGAAATAAGGTCAACGAACATATCAATAAGTGCCTTGGGTGTGAGATAATCGTCAACTGTTTCAAACCTGTTCCAGCCGAATGAACCGCCGATACCACGGCACTCTTCGCTGACTCTGTCAAGCTCCTGAATATTATCTACATCTGTATCGGGTGAGCCGACAAAGCCGTATTCCGTTGTGAGGTTACCACCGAGTCTGCCTCTTGTTTCTCTGCCCCAACGGTCATTCGGAACGATGTAATCCTTTACGCTTGACTCGTTGTAAAGCCACTGGAGGAATTCCGTTGAATGCCATACTGAGCTGGGATGCTCCCATTCACCGTCTGTGAAGAGTGTGTTGGGCTTGTAGTTTTCGATAAGCTCCTTGAGCATGGGAATAAGATGCTCTGTTGCATATTCCTCGGGATTCTTGAGGTAAAGAGGATGGAACCACTCGTAAACTGAATGATAAACACCGAATCTTACCTTTGTGCCTTCACAGGCTTCGCTGAGCTCCTTACAGAAGTCTCTGTGAGGGCCTACATCAACGCTGTTCCAGTTCCATGCATACTTTGATTTGTACATACAGAAGCCGTCGTGATGCTTTGAAACAAGGTTCATGTATCTTGCACCTGCATCCTCAAAAAGAGAAATCCAGTCCTTTGCATTGAAATTCTCAGCCTTGAACATATTCACAAAGTCTGCATATCTGAAATCGGGACCGTATGTTTTCTGATGATATTCATAATACTGCTTGTCAATCGGAGATTCTTTCTCCACATCGCAATGACAGCCGTACCACTCTGCATAATGACCGTGAGGTGCGTATGCAGGTACGCTGTAAAGTCCCCAATGAATGAAAATGCCGAATTTTGCATCCTCAAACCATTCAGGCACGGGTCTTGAATTGATTGATTCCCAATTGTTCTCGTACTTCATTTTTTTACTCCTTTATGTAAGCTTCAAGACGGTATATAGGCTGACCTAAATCTGTGAAGCGTTTTTCGTATTCTGTCATGATGTTGCCCTCAAAACTGCTGTTGTGCAGGTCGAGAGTGACATTCTTCATTGCAAAACCTGACTGAGAAAACTGCTCAATTGAGTATTCAAACAGTATTGTATTGTCGGTTTTCTGATGTATCTCAGCACCCTTTTTCATCATCTGACGGTAGATAGCAAGGAATCTGCCGTCTGTGAGTCTGTGATGGGCATATTTCTTCTTGGGAAAGGGACATGAGAAGTTAAGATAAATTCTCTCAATACTGTCATCCGGGATGTATTTGGGCAGATACTCAGCACGGCACTGCAGGAAGTAAACATTGCGGAGTCCCTCATCCTTGACCTTTTTTGCAGCCATGTATATGACATTGGGATTTACTTCAACTGCTATGTAATTGATATCGGGATTGAGCTTTGCGAGTTCACAGATAAACTGACCTTTGCCGCATCCTATTTCAATCTGCATGGGATTTTCATTGCCGAAAATGGTTTTCCAGTCAAGATATTCCTTCTTTTCTGCAGATGTCACATAGTTGGGGTCATCTGAATGAAGCACGGAGAGAATGTCCGATACATATTCCATTTTTTCTGCAAGATTTTTCTTTTTTCTCATTCTCATAAGATTATCTCCATAAATGAAAGCCCGTAGTTTTCCGTTACGGGATTTTTATTTTTATAGTCGCAGTAAACGACTCTGTTTTCGCTGTAAAGAATGGCACAGGCGATTTTTCCGTCAAGCTTCATGTTCTCTGAAAGGTGCTTTTTTATCCGTCTGAGTCTTGTATCGGGGATTTTCAGACAAGAGGGGATAATGCCTGACGGATTTGAACTGAGTCTGTCGCACACAAGTGCATCATGAAGCCTCATTTTTTCTGTTTTACTGCCGAAAAAATTATAAACCAAAGAAATATATTCGTCAAGAGGGATATTGGTTTTACCTGCCGTAAATCTGCCGAAAGATTCAAACAGCTCAAAAGGCTCAATATGGCATTCGTCAACAAGATATTCAAGAGTTTTTCTGAATCTTCCGCTGTTGTAAAGACGGTCAACGGCATCTTCGGCAAAATGGATTTTCTGCATATCCTCTTCGCTCAGACAGTGAGTTGAAATGACTTCATAGGGAGCGCCCGAATGATAATAACAGCTGAAATCATCACTTTTTTCTCTGAGCTCACTGCCGTGAAGAAGCTTGAGAAAACCGAGCTGAAGCATGTGGGGTCTGAGTGCATAAAGTCTGTTGAAGCTCTTTCTGAAAGACTCAGGATTTTCATTCGGCAATCCTGCAATAAGGTCGGCGTGGATATGCATATTACCTGCAGAAACAAGCTCCTTTATAGTGTTTTCAAGTTCTGAAGTGTCAGGATTTCTGTGCACTGCTCTGAGTGTATCGGGATTGAAGCTCTGAAGCCCCACTTCAAGCTGAAACAGTCCTGCAGGGGCATTTTTCAGTTTTTCGAGTGTGCTGTTTCTGAGTGTGCCGCCGTCAATTTCAAAATGGAAACACACATCACGGGGAATTTTCTTACCGTAATTATCAATGATAAAAGAAATTATTTCGTTTGCTCTGTCTTCCTTGGCATTGAATGTGCGGTCAATGAATTTCACCGTCTGAGTACCGCTGTCTGCAAGAAGAAGTATCTCCCTTTTTACTCTTTCAATGTCAAAAAGCACAAGCTTACCGCATCTGCCCGAAAGACAGAATGCACAGGAAAAGGGACAGCCTCTTGATGCTTCAATGTAGGCAATTCTGCCGTGGAGTGAATTAAAATAATCATCACAATAAGGTGACAATGGCTCTTTTTCCGACACAACGGGCTCCGAAACAATAATTCTGTTATCCTTTCTGTAACAAAGTCCTTTTACCTGTGAAAAATCACCGTTTTCATAAATACAGCTGCAAAGAGATGCGAAACTCTCATCACCTTCACCCGAAAGCACAAAATCAACAAAACCGTTGTTTTTAAGAATTTCATCTGCATTGTAGCTGACTTCGGGACCGCCGAAAACGATTACGGCACCTGTCTGTCTTTTTATTTCTTCTGCAATTCTTCTGACACAGTCAATATTCCATATATAACAGCAGAAAGCATAAATATCTGCATTTTTTTCCGAAAGACGGGAAACAATATTACTGATGTTTTCGTTGACGGTGGCTTCTGTTACCTCTGCATGAATTTCCGCATTGCAATATGCCCTTACACCTGAAAGGAGATACCATGGTGCAAGGGACGAGTGAATGTATTTTGAATTAAGCATTGTGATGACAATTTTCATAACTGACCTGCCGTTGAATAATAATATCATTTTACATTTTATTATCTGACAAATCAAGTATAAAGGAGAATAATTATGGCAAAAAAAGACAGAGAATATGACCTTATGACGAAAAAGCTGTCACCGCCCTCACCCCGTCTTAAAAACAGTATTTTTGCATTTCTGACGGGAGGGCTGATATGTACGGCAGGGGAGGGCTTCAGCTTCCTTTATACAAAGCTCGGGATTGACGAAAAGACCGTTGCAATGCTTATCCCCGTAACACTTATAGTTATTGCCGCCGCACTTACGGGAATCGGTGTGTTTGATAAAATCGCGAAGCATGCGGGTGCAGGCACGCTTGTTCCCATAACGGGCTTTGCCAATGCAGTTGTGTCCTCGGGGCTTGAATACACGACTGACGGCAAAATCTACGGCACGGGTGCAAAAATGTTCACAATTGCAGGTCCTGTCATCGTTTACGGCTGCGGTGCCGCATCACTTTTCGGAGTTGTGTATTATTGCTTTTCTTAAAGATGATATATAAAAAATGTCAGCAGTTGTGAACTGCTGACAACTTTTTATATGTTCTTTAGTCTTAACCCCTTGGGATAATGGTTCTTTGCCTTTCCGTTTGATACCTTTGCACCGCCTGCGGTACAGCCGTCAACGGTTACAACAGCCCAGCCGTCAGGACAGTCTGTTGCAATCTCTTCACCGTGGAGATATTTTTTTGTTCTTTCATCGTCAGCGGTAAGCTCAATCTTTCTTCTGAAATCCTTACCCATAGCCATAAAAAACTGATGATGGGGCTGAATATAATTCTTTCTGATTTCTCCTATCGTAACACCGCAGCAGAAGGCAGATCCTTTCTGAATATCGATGTCAGGGGAGATATACACGGGATTGCCGTTGTAAACAGTAACATTTGTTTTGTCATATGCTGTCAATACATCGTCAAGAAAATCAGTGACAATTCTGTCAGTCTTTTCAGTTTTTGTGCCGGTTTTTGAATTGATGAAATAATTTTCATTTTTATTGTGAAGAACAGCCATGAACTGACCTTCACCCTTTGAAATATGAGGATAAAAACGCCTTGCAAAGTGAATATTTTCTGTTTTACATCCGTCAAAGAAAATGCCGTCTGCAGTGTTTTCTTTGACTTTTTCATTGACCTCAATAAGTTCAAAATCAGGATGCTCAGACAGAAACGAATCAATCACCATTTCATTTTCTTCAAGGGAGAATGTGCAGGTTGCATAGACTATATAACCTCCGTTTTTCAGAAGAGGTACGGCATTTTCAAGAATTTCCTTCTGCCTCTGAGCACACATTTTTACATTTTCTTCGCTCCACTCATCAATTGCAATCTGTTCTTTTCTGAACATTCCTTCTCCTGAGCAGGGCGCATCGCACATGATATAATCAAAAGTATCCGTGAAATACTTTGCGAGCTTCTTTGTGTCCATGCATGTAGTGACACAGTTTTTCAGACCGAGCCTTTCAATGTTGCCTGTCAGAATTCTGCACCTTGAGGATATGATTTCATTTGATACAAGAATGCCCTTTTCACCGAGCTTGTTCTTTATCTGAGTGCTTTTGCCACCCGGGGCGGCACACATATCAAGACATACCATGCCGGGCTCAATATCAACACATTCTGCAGGTGCCATGGCTCCGGGCTCCTGAATATAAATCATTCCTGCATGGTGATAAGGGTGATTGCCTGCTTTTTCAAAATCAAGATAATAACCCGTATCAACATAAGGTATCTTTTCTCTGCCGAAAATGTTTATCTTTTCAAAGTCTTCCATGGAGATTTTGTCAGTGTTCACTCTGAAGCCTTTTACGGGCTCACTCTCGAGAGCTTTGATATATTTATCAAAATCACTGCCTAAAAGAATTTTCATTCTTTTTTCAAATGCTTCGGGTAACTTAATCATCCGTTTTCTCCGTTCATTTCAATATGAAGCATGCACATTGCGACTGATGTCATAGCTGCAGTTTCTGTTCTGAGAATTCTCTTTCCGAGAGATATAATCTCTGCACCCTTTTCCTTTGCAAGGGTGATTTCCTTGTCGTCAAAACCGCCCTCTGAGCCGATGAATATACCTATGCTCATGCCGTTCCTGATTCTGCTGAGAGTCTCTGCAGTGCCTTTCATTCCTTTTTCTGATTCATAGGGTACGATTATCATATCAAGGTCTTCTGCAAAGCAGAGAGCCTCCTTATAGCTCATAACATTCATTATTTCAGGTATAATGTTCCGTTTACTCTGTTTTGCCGCACTTTCAGAGATAGCCTGCCATCTTTCAACCTTGCTTTTCTTTTTCTTCTCTTCAAGCTTTACAACGCATCTGCTCATTTCCGTGGGGATAACCGCAAAAACGCCGAGCTCAACACACTTCTGAATTATAAGCTCCATTTTGTCGCTTTTGGGAAGTCCCTGAAAGAGATATATTTTTACGGGAAGCTCAGTGCTCTGATAGTTTTCTTCTGTTATCTTCGCAACTGCAGTTTCACCCTCAAGGGATGTGATTTCACAAAGATGGCTTTCACCCTTGTCACTGACAAGAATTGTGTCACCGTTTTTCATTCTGAGTACATTTTTTATATGATTGAAGTCAGAGCCTGAAATGTAATAATATTCACCCTGTCTTGAATTCTCATCTGCAAAAAAATTGAACATATTCGTCACCGTAACAGTTTTTTTATTATAATACTATAAATTTGTTTTAATGGCAATATATTTCTTCTTAAATGTTGAAAATGAATTTATATGGTAGTATAATAATTGAGAAAAAATGATTTAAACGAGAGGTTTACTATGGACAATTCATATCTTGAAAAACTGATTTCCCTTACTGAAAACGGTCTCTATAATGAAAATGACCCTATATACATAACAGCACACAGAGGTGTTACAGCATATTCACCCGAAAACACAATTCCTGCTTATGAAAAGAGTGTTGAGCTTGGCTACTACACTGCAGAATGCGATATAAGACTTACAAAAGACGGTGTGTGGGTGCTTCATCACAACGGCGACCTTGACATCTTCGGTGAAGAAGGTACAATTGAGGACCATACCTATGAGGAGCTCTGCTCATATAAATATATAAGAGGAGCAAACTGCGACAGGGAAGGGCTTAAAATCTGCACACTTGATGAATATCTTGATGTTTTTGTCGGTACAGAAACAAGACCTCAGATTGAAATCAAGACGGAAACCTACGACACATTAGGCTCTGTTGTTGAAGCAGTTGAGAAAAAAGGTCTCGCTGCACAGTCAATTGTTATTTCCTTTGACCTTAAACAGCTTGAGATAATCCATGACCTGAATCCTGATATCGAGCTGTGGTATCTTATCGGAAAAATTACCCCCGAAAGCATTGCAGAAGCAAGGTCAATCGGCGGTAATGTATGGCTTTCACCCTGTTATGATGATAATGACGATGAATCAATCACACTTGCACTCAAAGAGAAAATAGGTGTTTCTTTCTGGACTGTAAACACCGTTGCAGATGCAAAAAGATTGTATGACCTTGGTGTAAGATATATCGAAACAGATATTGTTCGTAAATGATAAACAGTAATTTTAATATTCCTATTGTTTTATTTTATTTCATCTGTTATAATATAAATGATTTGTTATAAAAGTGAGAGGAGTTTTTCCAATGAAAAAGACACAATGGTATAAAGACGCTGTATGCTATCAGATATGGCCCCGTTCATTCTGTGACGGCAACGGTGACGGTATAGGTGACCTTGAGGGTGTTCTCTCAAAGCTTGACTACCTTCAGGACCTGGGCATCAACTGTATCTGGTTCTCACCTCTTTACTGCTCACCCAATGCAGATATGGGTTATGATATTTCAGACTACAGAAATATTTCTCCCGACCACGGTGACAACGAGCTTTTCAAGAAGGTTCTTGATGAAGCTCACAAGCGTGGCATTAAGGTTATCATGGACCTTGTTGTCAACCATACATCCGATGAGCACGAATGGTTTGTAAAGGGTATTGATAAGAACAGTAAGTATCACGATTACTATCATTGGCGTGACGGTAAGGGCAATAAGAATCCCAACAACTGGTCTTCACTCTTTGAAGGCAAGGCATGGGAATATAATAAGGAAAACGGTCAGTATTATCTGCACCTTTTCTCAAAGAAGCAGCCTGACCTTAAAATGGAAAACCCTGAAGTCCGTAAGGAAGTAAAGGAAATCATGAAATACTGGCTCGATATGGGTGTTGACGGCTTCCGTGAAGACGTTATCACATTCACATCAAAGAGAGACGGTCTTCCCAACGGTTTCCCCATTCCTCAGGCATGCGGTATGGAGCATTACAAGGACGGTCCCCGTATTCACGAGTTCCTTTCTGAATTCAGAGAAGTTCTTGATGATTATGACTGCTTCGTAGTCGGTGAAGCTCCTCTTATGACACCGAAGAATGCTCTTAAATATATTGAAGAAAAGCCCGGTCAGGAGCTTGATATGATGTTCCACTTCCAGCACATGGAAGCTGACTGTATCTTTATGGATTGTCTTAACAAGCCCTTCAGTCTCAAGCAGCTCAAGAAGGTATTCTCCAACTGGCAGGAATCTCTTTACGGCAAGGCATGGAATGCACTTTACATGGAAAACCATGACCATCCCCGTATCATCAACCGTTACGGCAGTGTTGAATACAGAGAAGAAAGTGCAAAGTCAATCGCAAACTCATACATGCTTCAGTGCGGTACTCCCTTCGTATATCAGGGACAGGAGCTCGGTATGATAAATATCGATCTTCCCAATGTTGAGGATTATCAGGACATTTTTGCAGTTAACAATGCAAAGACACTCAAGCTTTTCGGCTTCTCTGATGCAAAGATTGAGGAAAGACTCAAGACCTCAAGCCGTGGTAATGCAAGAACTCCCGTTCAGTGGGACGATACAGACAATGCAGGCTTCACAACAGGTACACCCTGGATGCCCGTTAACCCCTCATATAAGGACGGCATCAATGCAAAGGCTGAAATTGCAGATCCCAACTCAGTATATAATCATTACAAAGCACTCATTAAGTTCCGTAAGGAGAATCCTATTGCTGTTTACGGTAAATATAAAGAATACTGCAAGTCAAGCAAGGAGCTTTATGTTTACGAAAGAACATATGAAGGCAAGAAGATGCTTGTAATCTGCTCATATTCAGATAAGGCTGCCGATTTCAAGGCTCCCGCAGGTTATGACCTTTCAAAGGGCAAGGCAATTCTCTGCAACTATGAGACAAATCCTGTTTCAGCAAACGGTTTCACAACAAGACCCTATGAAACAAGAGTTTATGTTTTTGATTGATAATCAGAACTGTATTATCCCCGTACAGGCGGGGATAATATTTATATAAAACAAGGAGAAAAACATGAAAGTTACCCATGATATAAAGTATATAGGTGTTAATGACCGCAACATTGACCTTTTTGAAGGACAGTATATTGTTCCCAACGGAATGGCATACAATTCCTATGCAATCATTGACGAAAAAATTGCAATTATGGACTCTGTTGATGCCGCATTCGGACTTGAGTGGCTCGGAAATATCGAAAAGACACTCGGTTCTGCAAAACCTGATTATCTTATCGTTCAGCATATGGAGCCCGACCACAGTGCAAGCATCGACATCTTTATGAAAACATACCCCGAAGCTGTTATCGTTTCAACATCAAAGTCATTTGTGATGATAAAGCAGTTTTTCGGCACAGAGTACGAGGACAGAAGAATTATTGTTGATGAGGGTGACACTCTCGACCTCGGTAAGCATTCACTCACATTCGTGACTGCTCCCATGGTACACTGGCCCGAAGTAATGGTGACATATGATAAGACAGATAAGGTTCTTTTCTCTGCCGATGCATTCGGTAAATTCGGCGCATGGGATACAGATGAGGACTGGGCATGTGAAGCAAGAAGATATTATTTCGGTATTGTGGGTAAATACGGTATTCAGGCAAAGAAGCTTCTTGATAAGGCTGCAGGGCTTGATATTGAAATAATCTGTCCTCTTCACGGACCCGTGCTGAGTGAAAACTTAGGCTATTATATCGGACTTTACAATACATGGACAACCTATGGCGTTGAGTCAGAGGGAACGGTTATTGCTTACACTTCTGTTTACGGCAACACAAGAAAGGCTGCTGAAATGCTTAAGGAAAAGCTTCTTGAAAAGGGCTGTAAGAAGGTTGCACTCAATGACCTTGCAAGATGTGATATGGCAGAAGCTGTTGAGGATGCATTCCGTTACGGCAAGCTTATTCTTGCAACAACAACTTATAATTCTGATGTTTTCCCCTTTATGAGAGAGTTTATCAATGAGCTTCACGAGAGGGGATACAAGAACAGAAAGATAGGTCTTGTTGAGAACGGCTCATGGGCTCCCACAGCTGCAAATGTGATGAAGAAAAAGCTTGCAGATTTCAAGAATATCGAGCTTGCAGAAACAGTTGTTACAATAAAATCAGCGCTGACTGATGAAAATATTGCTCAGCTTGATAAGCTTGCAGAGGAAATGAAATAATATGTCCTGCCGGGGCACGGCAACGGATTAACAGAAAACGGTCACCGTTCGCCGACACCATATAAGGCAGTATTTCTTTAAAATGTGAAATTCTGGCACAATAATGCGTTAAAACCGCCCGATATGCGTCAGCATTATCGGACGGTTTTGCCTTTTCTTGTACTCAAAATTTTCATTTTTAAGTGCTTCGCAGTTTCGTAAGATAGTAAAATTTCTTGTATTGAAGCCACAAAACGCAGCAAGGCTGAC
>JAFUIY010000095.1 GCA_017473925.1 Clostridia bacterium
AACTGTGTGAAGACCTTCGCCGATTCTGCCGCAGTAACCACCCTGTGCTGTATCATACTTGAGAAGATTAGCAAGCATTGAGGGCTTTGTAAGATCGTTGATAGCAACAACATCGTAACCTTCTGCACCGAACATCTGACGGAATGCAAGACGGCCGATTCTGCCGAAACCGTTAATAGCAACTTTAACTGACATTTGATTTTTCCTCCATTTTTAATGGCTTAAGCCATTCTTAATTTTGCGTTATTATTTTAACTCAAATTGCATAAATATTCAAGTCTTTTGTTAAAAATTTAACTTGATTTACAAAGATTTGTTTAACTCACACAAAAAGAGTTATTTTCACTTTATTTGTTTATAACATTTTGCGGTTTACCGTTAATAAAAGCAACAAGATTATCATAAAGAATTGAAACAAGACGCTTTCTTGTCTCAAAGGATGCCCATGCAATATGGGGTGTGATGAAGCAGTTTTTTGCAGTGAGCAGGGGATTGTCCTTTCTGGGAGGCTCTGTCGAAAGCACATCAAGACCTGCACCGCCGAGCTTGCCGCTGTTAAGGGCAGCTGCAAGTGCTGTTTCATTTACAACGGTGCCTCTTGAAGTGTTGATAAAGTATGCACCGTCTTTCATTTTATCAATGAATTCATTGTTGACAATACCCTCTGTCTCGGGAGTGAGAGGACAGTGCATTGACACAATATCCGAAACACTGAGCATTTCATCAAGGGGAAGAAGCTTTATATAGTCAGGCTCATCTCCGTGGATTCTCGGAGCGTATGCAACAATATTCATTCCGAAAGCCTTTGCTCTTTCAGCAACGGCTCTGCCGATTTTTCCGAGACCGAAAATGCCCAGAGTCTTGCCTGAAAGCTCAGTCAGGGGAGTTTTCCAATAGCAGAAATCAGCACAGGAAGACCATTCGCCTTTTTTTACGGATTCCGAATGAAGCCCCACATTCATTGCAAGCTCAAGAATGAATGACATAACAAGCTGTGCCACAGCATCTGTTGAATATGAGGGAATGTTTGAAACGGGGATGCCCTTTTCCTTGAGGTAAACATAATCAACAATGTTGTAGCCTGTAGACATAAGTGCAATAAATTTAAGCTTCGGAAGACAGTCGATGATTTCCTTTGTAACAGGAGTCTTGTTGGTTATAACGATATCTGCATCCTTTGCCCGTTCAATAACCTTGTCACAGGGAGTTCTGTCATAGACGGTCAGCTCACCGAGCCTGCTGAATTGAGTCCATGAGAGGTCGCCCGGGTTGGTTGTATATGCATCGAGCATGACTATTTTCATAAAATACCCGCCTTTTACTATATATTTTAAAATATTATATCACAAACTATTGAAGTTTTCCATTTTTTTTGTTAAAATATTTTTGTTTGATTATTACATTACATCGGTGATATCTTTGAGTAAGAAAAAACTGATAAGGAAACTGCTCCTTAAGGGCTCAATGCTCTGTTTTATACTGTGTATTGTTCTTGTTGTATGGTTTTTTATTTCCGAAATAAATTATCTTGAGGTCAAATACTGGCAGTATATAGATTGGCTGCAGGATATTGAAAACAAGGTTACGGCAATTGAAAACAAATGGCTTATTGTTCTTGTTGTGGAGCTGTTGTATTTTATTCTGACTGCCTTTCCCGTTTTTCCGATTTCAATTCTGTGTGTTGCATCTGCAATGGTGTTCAGTTTCACAGAATCCCTTATAATAAATATTGTCGGTCTCGCAATTCTCTTTTCCGTTCGTTATTCAACGGGTATGAGTGCAGGAGGCGGCAGTGCACAGTGGTTAGTAAGACGCAGCACAAAGCTCAGTCATCTTGTTGAGGATGAGGGCAAGGGCAATCCGTGGGTGCTTGCTGTTATAAGGCTTTTACCCTTTATGCCCATAAACCCCGTAAGCCATCTTTACGGTGCAATGGATTTCCCGTTCTTAAAATTCATGCTGATATCAGTTTCGGGATTTATCCCCAAGCTTATATCGTATATTATAATCGGCAATAACTTTGCGAATATCTTTTCACCGCAGTTTACATTGCCCCTTATAATGCTTACCCTCGCAATGGGAATTTTCTTCCTGCTTCTCAGAGGAGTATGGGATGTCATAAATAAAGTCAAGGAGAGATAACTTATGTCCAAATCAAATGCTTATGCAAAAATCGAATCAAATCAGTATGATGAGCTGATGAAAAAAATCTACTTTACTGATGAAGCAGTTGCTTCACAGAAGGAGAGATATAAGAAAATCGTAGACCTTTTCTGCGAATATTACAATGAAGACAGAGAGATCAGATTCTTCTCTGCACCGGGCAGAACAGAGGTCTGCGGTAATCACACAGACCACAACAGAGGTAAGGTTATGGCTGCCGCTATCAATCTTGATGCTGTTGCCGCTGCTGCCAAGAACGACGAAATGATTGTCCGTGTAAAATCTGCTGAGTATGACAAGATTGATGTTATCGACATCACAGACCTTAATCCCCATGTGGAGGAATACGGTCACTCTGCAGGTCTTATCAGAGGCGTCTGTGCAGGCTTTAAGAACAGAGGCTATGAAGTCGGTGGTTTTGATGCCGCTACAATGACTCAGGTTCTTTCAGGCTCAGGTCTTTCATCATCTGCAGCCTTTGAAGTTCTTGTGGGTACTGTTATCAATTATATGTATAATGACGGTAAGGTTTCTGCTGTCGAAGTGGCTCAGATTGCACAGTATGCAGAAAATGTCTTCTTTGACAAGCCCTGCGGTCTCATGGACCAGATGGCTTGCTCAGTAGGTTCATTCGTTAAGATTGACTTCAAGGACAATGCAAATCCCGTTATTGAACCCGTTGAATTTGATTTTGCTTCATGCGGTCACTCACTTGTTATTACTGATACAAGAGCAAATCATGCTGACCTTACAGATGAATACGGCTTTATCAGAACTGAAATGGAAAAAGGCGCTGCTGTTTTCGGCGGCTCAGCTCTCAGAGATGTTGAAGAAGACGAATTCTGTAAGAATCTTGCTCTCGTAAGAGAAAAGGCAGGAGACAGAAGTGTTCTCAGAGGTCTTCATTTCTACGGTGAAAACAACAGAGTCGAAAAGGCTGCTGCTGCACTCGGAAACGGTGACTTTGAACAGTTCAAGTCTGTCATTACCGAAAGCGGTTTCTCATCATATATGTATAATCAGAATGTATTCTCAGCAAAACAGCCTCTTTCACAGCCTGTTTCAGTTGCACTTGCAGCAAGTGACTACATTCTCAGAGGCAAAGGCGCATGGAGAGTTCACGGCGGCGGATTCGCAGGTACAATTCAGGCATTCGTGCCCAATGATCTTCTTGACACATATAAATCAACTCTTGAAAGCATCTTCGGTGAGGGTGCATGTTATGTCCTTAACATCAGACCCGTCGGAGGTACTGAAATAAAATAATTCTCAATTCTCAATGTGAAATGTGCAATTACGGAAGGGGCTGTGCCCCTTACCCCGCATATATAATTTTAAGCCCGTCAGGGCTTCCGATAATTGCGAATTGCGAATTACAAATTGCGAATTATCAGAGTGTATCTTCCCGATACACTCTTCTCTATCGGTGATATAAAATGGAAAACAGACATCACAGGGCTCTTGAGCTTGACAAGGTTCTATCAATGCTGTCAGGCTATGCCTCAGCGGCAGACAGCAAGGAAATGGCACTCAGTCTCAAGCCCGAAACAAATATTACAATTGCAAAAGGTGAACTGAAAAAGACAGAGGATGCATACATTCTTCTGGCTAAATTCGGAGGCCCCTCTTTCGGCTCAATAAAGAATGTCAACAACTCCGTCGCGAGGGCAAATGCAGGGGGCGTACTGACAATGCGTGAGCTTCTTGATATTGCAGAGAATCTCCGTGTGTTCCGTTCGCTTCATGAGTGGAGAAGCCGTCAGTCAGACGAAGCATCATATTCAATTGATGTGTATTTCGGCTCACTCAGACCCAATCAGTATCTTGAATCAAAAATTACTTCATCAATCACTTCTGAAGAAGAAATGTCTGACAATGCTTCCCCCACACTTGCCGATATAAGACGGAAGATGAAGCAGCAGGCATCAAGAATCAGGGAAAAGCTTGACGGAATCATCCGTTCGCAGACTTATCAGAAATGTCTTCAGGATGCTATTGTCACACAGCGTAACGGCAGATTTGTCGTTCCCGTCAAATCTGAGTTCAGAGGGCAGATTGCAGGTCTTGTTCACGATACATCCTCAAGCGGTGCAACGGTTTTTGTTGAGCCTATGTCTGTTGTTGAAGCTAACAATGAAATCCGTGTGCTGCAGGGCAAGGAACAGGATGAAATTGAACGCATACTTACAGAGCTTTCTGCAGAAACAGGCAATTATGCTGATGAAATCCGTTACAGCTACGAAGCCGCACTTGAAATCAACCTCATTTTTGCAAAGGCACAGCTTGCTTATAAAATGAAAGCATCAATGCCCGAGCTCAACGATAACGGTGTGACGGTGCTGAAAAAAGCAAGACATCCCTTGCTCGATACAAAAAAAGTTGTTCCCGTTGATATAATGCTCGGTGAGGGCTTTGATACACTTGTTATAACAGGTCCCAATACGGGCGGTAAAACTGTTTCTATAAAAACACTCGGACTTCTGACACTTATGGCGATGTGCGGTCTTATGATTCCCACGGCAGACGGCAGTAAGGTCTGTGTTTATAAGAAGGTATTTGCAGATATCGGTGATGAACAGAGTATCGAACAGTCACTCTCTACTTTTTCGTCACACATGGTCAACATCGTCAATATCATGAAGGATGCTGATGATGAAAGCCTTGTTCTGATTGACGAGCTCGGTGCAGGTACCGACCCTGTTGAGGGTGCAGCCCTTGCAATGGCTATTCTTGAAAGATTAAAATTTCAGGGTGCAAAGATTGCCGCAACAACCCATTATGCTGAGCTTAAAGCTTATGCACTTGATACTCCCGGTGTTGAAAACGGAAGCTGTGAGTTTGATGTAAATACATTAAGACCCACATACAGACTTCTTATCGGTGTTCCCGGCAGGTCAAACGCTTTTGCAATTTCCGAAAAGCTCGGAATTGAAGCATCCGTTATTGACAGGGCAAAGGAGCTTGTTTCATCTGAAAATGTCCGTTTTGAGGATGTTGTTGATACTCTTGAGGAACGACGTCTTGAAATGGAAAAGGAAAGACAGATTGCTGAGCAGTACAGGCTTGAGAATGAAGAGCTCAAACGAAAGACGGAAGAACGCCTTGCCGAGATTGAGAAGCTCCGTGAAAAGGAACTGCAGAGAGCAAAGAGCGAAGCTATGCGTCTTGTTGAAAATTCAAGAAGGGAAGCAAATGCACTCCTTATTGAAATAGAAAAGACAAAGAAAGAGCTTAAAACTCAGCAGAGCAATATTGATAAGCTCAACGAAAAGCGTTCACTTCTGAGAAAAGGACTCTCAGGTGTTGATGCTGCAGCTGACCCCGTTATGGGCAATGCCGATGACGGATATGAGCTGACAAGACCTTTACAGGTGGGTGACACCGTAAAGCTTGCGGGAATGGGTAGTGAAGGTAAAGTACTTGCTACTCCTGACAACAAGGGTTATGTTGAAATTCAGACGGGCAGCATGAAAATGCGTGTAAAGGTTTCTGACTTGCGTCTTGTAGAGAAGAAAAAGGAGCAGAAAAAAGAAACCTTTGTAAGGCGTGAAACCGAAAGCCGACTTCATGCAGCATCCGATACAAGATGTGATTTGAGGGGACTTACCGTCGAAGAGGCTATAATGACACTTGACCGGTTCATTGACAGTATGGTTATGGCAGGACTTTCTGAGTTCACAATCATTCACGGCAAGGGCACAGGAGCCCTCAGAGCTGCCGTTCAGCAGCATCTTAAGAAGCACAGTCAGATAAAAACCTACAGACTGGGCACCTTCGGTGAGGGTGAAAACGGCGTTACAATCGCTACTGTAAAATAAATTAAAAAAATTTCAATTTGCTATTGACATTCACCTTGTGTTCTTGTATAATACTCAGCTGTAAAGGAAAAAATCTTTACAGCAAAGAGGTGAATTATGATGGCAAAAAATCTCGACATGATTATGCTTCTTGATTTCTACGGTGATATGCTCACACAGAAACAGCGTGATTTTATCAGCTTTTATTATAATGATGACCTTTCACTTGCTGAGATTGCCGAAAATGCAGGCATCACACGCCAGGGAGTCAGAGATGCCATCAAAAGAGCCGAAAGTCAGCTTATTGAGATGGAAGAAAGAGTAGGCTTTGTTTCAAGGTTTGAACAGGTTAAGGCAGGTCTTTCAAAAATCAGTGCAAAAGCCGGCAGAATCAATGAAGAAAATCTTAAATGCGGTCTTTCGAGGGAAATCAACGACCTTACCGTTGAAATTCAGTCACTTTGTGCTGACCTCGCAGACCCCGAGATATAATAAATTAAGGGGTATAAAAAATGGCATTTGAAGGTCTTTCAGACAGACTTGAATCAGCGTTTAAAAAGCTGAGAAGTAAGGGCAGCCTTTCAGAAAGTGATGTAAAAGAAGCGATGCGAGAGGTCCGTCTTGCTCTTCTTGAAGCTGACGTAAGCTACAAGGTTGCAAAGGATTTCACAACTTCGGTTACAAACAAAGCTATCGGCGCAAAGGTTATGGAGAGTCTTACTCCTGCCCAGATGGTTATTAAAATAGTTAATGAAGAGCTTACTGCTCTCATGGGCGGCACACATGCAAAGCTTGCAAATGCGGCACATCCGCCGACAGTTGTCATGATGTGCGGTCTGCAGGGTTCAGGTAAAACAACCCACAGTGCAAAAATCACAAAGATGCTCAAGAAACAGGGCCACAGACCTCTTCTTGTAGCCTGTGACGTTTACAGACCCGCCGCTATAAAACAGCTTCAGGTTGTGGGTGAGCAGGCTGATGTTCCCGTTTTTGAAATGGGTAACACAAACCCTGTCACAATCGCAAAGGAAGCCGTAAAGCTTGCCAAAGACAAAGGCTATGACTATGTTTTCCTTGATACTGCAGGTCGTCTTCACATTGACGAACAGCTCATGCAGGAGCTTAAGAACATAAAAGCAGAGGTAAAGCCTCATGAAATTCTCCTTGTTGTTGACTCAATGACAGGTCAGGACGCAGTAAATGTTGCTTCAACATTCAATGATGCACTCGGCATTGACGGTCTTGTTCTCACAAAGCTTGACGGTGACACACGAGGCGGTGCGGCACTTTCAGCAAGAGCAATTACAGGCAAGCCCATCAAATTCGTCGGTGTAGGCGAAAAGCTTGATGACCTTGATGTTTTCCATCCCGAAAGAATGGCATCAAGAATCCTCGGCATGGGCGACGTTCTTTCTCTTATTGAAAAGGCAGAGCAGACACTTGATGAAAAGAAAGCTCTTGAGCTTGAAGAAAAGCTCAGAAAGAACAAATTTGACCTTAACGATTTGCTTGACCAGCTTCAGGAAGTCAAAAAGATGGGTTCAATGAAGGACATTCTTTCAATGATTCCCGGTGTAGGTAAGAAAATCAAGGATACTGATATTGATGACCGTCAGCTTGACAAGACAGCATCGATCATCTATTCAATGACTCCCAAGGAGAGGGCAAATCCCGATATCATCAACCCATCAAGAAAACGCAGAATCGCAGCAGGATGCGGTATGCAGGTTGAGGATGTCAACAGACTTCTTGCTCAGTACCGTCAGATGCAGAAAATGTTCAAGGCTATGACAGGTAAGGGCAGTAAAAAGAAAATGAAAAGGATGCAGGGCATGATGGGCGGCGGTGGCTTCCCGGGAATGCTGATGTAAACAGTAAAAACACACAAAAGTGTTTTAAATATTAATTCAGTATAATTTATTTGGAGGTAAATACAATGGCAGTTAAAATTCGTCTTCGTCGTATGGGTGCAAAGAAGGCTCCCTTCTATCGTGTAGTTGTTGCAGACTCAAGATATCCCCGTGACGGCAGATTCATCGAAGAGATTGGTTACTACAACCCCACAACTGAACCCGCTACAGTTAAAATTGATGCTGAAGCAGCTAAGAAGTGGATCGGTAACGGCGCTCAGCCCACTGATACTGTAAGATCAATTCTCAAGAACCAGGGCATTATTGAAAAGTAATTTCCTGAAAACTTGTACTTAATTTAGGGAGGAAAAATAAAATGGAAGAATTACTCGTTGCTATTGCACAGGGTCTCGTAGATGAACCTGCAGCAGTTAATGTAACTGTTGACCCTGAAAACGAAGAAGGAATCGTTGTTTATCATCTTCATGTTGCTGCTGACGACATGGGTCGTGTTATCGGCAAGCAGGGCAGAATCGCAAAGGCTATCAGAGCTATCATGCGTGCAACTGCTAACCGTAAGGATATGAAGATTCAGGTTGAAATCGACTGATTCTGAAAAAAAGACTAACCATTGAATTTAAGTTCAATGGTTATTTTTTTTACATTTTTGTAACCTTTTTTGTGTTCCCGTGTGTTATATAAAGTGAAAGGAGGCAGATAATATGAAAATATCTGTTCTGAAAAAGCTTTTAAGCTTTATTATGAGTATTGTTCTTGTTTTTTCACTGGCTGTAATCTCATCTGCAAAAATAGTCATTCTTGACTCATGGTTGCCCTTTGATGTCTGGACAGGCAGCGGTACGGCAAGTGTAACACTCGGTGACAATTATATGACAGGAGATATTCAGGAATATGTAAAGGCTGAGGATTTTTCTGAATTGATAAGCAGACATCCTGACATTGCTGTTACTGAAAATGATTACACGGTTTCGACAGTCGACGGTGTCACCGTGATTACGCTGAATGAAGCTTATCTTAAAACTTTGAAAGATGATGCATATTACTTTTTTGCTGAATTCAATGATGCACAGATTCCCGTTGTTCTTTATGTTGTAACTGAAAAAGTCACAGTCAATACAGTTCTGGAATTCCGTGACTGGTCATGGAATGAAGAGGGCGATCCGATGGCTGTATTTTCATCATTCGGCTCGGATGTATTCTTTTCACCTGTATTGTTTGAATCTGTCAGTTATAAGGGAGAAAAGCTTGATTCATCATTTTATTCAGTAAACAGTTTTGCAGGAGCAGTTTCTCTTTCTGTAAGCAAGGATTTCCTCAGAACATTGCCGTCAGGCACTCATTATTTTGAAGCAGAGTTTCTGAATGCAGGGGGAATTATGCTTAAAATTGATATCCCTCCCGTCTATACACTCGGTGATTATAACGGTGACGGAAAGGTTTCTGCAGCTGATGCTCGTGATGTTCTTCGTGCTGCTGCAAAGCTTGAGAATACTGTTGAGTCAAAAATATTCATTGCCGATATTGATACTGACGGCAGACTGACTGCAGGTGATGCAAGACGCATATTAAGGGTTGGTGCAAAGGTTGAGACCTTAAATGTAATAACAGTTGAACTCGGTAAAAATGAAGTATTTGAAACACCCGTCATGACAAATAACGGTATGTATCAGTGGGTATGTGATATGCCCGAAAACAGTAAGCTTGTATGCGAAAAGAGTGATAATATTCCTAACAGTGACCCGTTTCTTGTCGGCGGAGGAACACAGAGATTCACATTTTCTTCGGAACATGCAGGCGTATATACAGCAAGATTCAAATATGTAGTCGGTTGGGAGTCTGATTCAACACCTACTGATGAAATATTTTATATTATTACAGTGAAATAATCCGTATAAGTATAAAAAGGGGATGTAAAAAAAGTGTAGACCGCAAAAACGGCTACACATAAAGATTTTTAACATGTTAAAACTAAAAAATAACGACAAAAAATAAAAAATGGAGAAAAAGGCGT
>JAFUIY010000096.1 GCA_017473925.1 Clostridia bacterium
AATATCTCTTGTTTTGTGTTATACTATTCATGGTGATTGAGTCCTCTCTGTTTGATTTGTTTGTGGTGAACTTATTCTAACAGTTCTCAATCACTTTTTCTATTCTATTTTAGTCTCACATCTATTGTAACTCTACAGTTTTTTCAACAATAATATAATTTTATTGTTGAAAAAAATAATATATTGTGGTAAAATATATATTGATAATTTATGATAAAAATCATGAAAGGGCATTGTAATGAAAAAATCTGTTTCTAAAAGTCCGCTGACAAAAAAAATACACATTCCTACAACAACAGAAATGATTAAATTCTTTCTGATATTCTTTGCCGGCAGTTTATTTATTTCAGTCGTAATGGCCGCAGCCAGCGGCGGAGAATCATGGAAATATATGCTCTTCCACAATGGCCCCTATACCGATATGTATATGGATTTTTTCAATTCAATCCGTGACGGTGGCTCAGACAATGTTTATTCTGAAAGAAATAATATATATCCGCCCCTCTGTGTTCTTATTTTCAGAATCTTTTCAAAGCTGATTTCACCTGATCTTGTTTCTACTCATTTCAAACAGAGAACAAGATTACAAGCTGATCAGATATGCATGATTATTTACATTCTTTTTGCGCTTATTTGTATAATGTCAATGATCAGACTGATTGAATCATATGCAAATATGAAAACACAGGGCAAAATGAAAACTCAGGCTGCAATAATATCATTTGCTATGATCATTTGTTATCCTGTAATGTTCTGTCTTGAAAGAGGTAATATTCTTATTCTCAGCGTTATTCTTGCAATGTTCTTTATATTCTTTAAAGATTCTGAGAATAAAATCATCAGAGAATTGTCATATATTGCTCTTGCTTTTTCAGCAGCAATAAAACTATATCCTGCCATTTTCGGGCTGACTTTAATTATTGAAAAAAAATATAAAGAAGCCGCAAGACTCATGCTTTACGGGATTCTTGTTGTCGGATTGCCGATTGTTTTCTTCCTTGATGAATTCAGAAGTGAACCTGCTTCAATTGCTGCAACTTTTGCTCCATTACTGAAAATCGGCACTGGAATTACTACTGATGCCGAAACAACTTCTATTTTTGAAAAACTTGTCAAAAACTTACTTAATTTCGCTGTCAACAAAAAGTCAAGCCTCAATTTCAGCAGTGTCAGTGTACAGAATTTTGTATTCATGGCAAAAGGTGATGCTACAGTTGCAAAGATAATTTGCGCTGTAACTGAGCTTATGGCTGTTTTCTGTGCTTTTACTACAAAAAGTGAATGGAAAAAAGCATTTCTTCTCAGTTATCTTATGCTCAATATTCCGTCAGCTTCAAACTCTTATGCATTATCATTCCTACTCATACCATTCTATATTTTCCTTTTCGGAACATCCGAATATGAAAAAAAAGACTGGATTCATCTCGGATTATTTGCATTACTTCTTACACCGCTTCCGACATTATGGTTTTACCATCCTGAAGGCGTAAAAGCTCTTGCGAAAGCCCTCGGTTTATATTACAACACACAATTAAACCAGAATATTGCAACATTTGTTTTTCAGTTACTGTTTGCATTTATTTTTATTGAAACTATTATTTATTTCATTAAAAACATAAAAAATAAGAAAGTAAAAGTTACTGATATAGCTGAGGAATCAGATGCTGAAAATAATTATCCCGGCGAGGAGGCTACAGCATGACTCCCCTGATTTCAATTATTATACCTGTATACAACCTCGAAAATCATATTGAAAGATGTGTGGAAAGTCTTGTCGGTCAGTCATATCAGAATATCGAGATTATTCTGGTAAATGACGGCTCGACCGATAACAGTGGCGTAATATGTGATAATTTAAAAAATACAGACAGCAGAATAATTGTTATACACCAGTCAAATGCAGGCGTTTCAAAAGCCCGGAACAATGCGCTTGATATAATGTATGGTGATTATGTAACATTTGTTGATGGTGATGACTATGTTTCACCTGATTTCATTGAAACATTGTACAATGCAATATCTTCTACAGGCGCCGACATTTCAACCTGTGGGCACTTCAGAGTTAATTATGATGGTACAATGATAAGAGTATATAATAATTCTGATGATGATAATGAAATAATTACTCTTGACGGTAAAAACAGCCTCAAAAATATGTTTTACGGGAAAATCTGTTCAGCATCCAGCGGAAGTAAACTTTACAACAAAAAATTGTTCAGTTCACTCAGATATCCTGATTATGTTATGGGTGAAGATACTTTTGTTGTATACCATGCATTCAGACAAGCATCTTTGATTGCTCATACAAACAAACCGTTGTATTATTATATACAACATGAAATGAGTGTAACAAATAAAAAAAGTAATTATTTTAAATTCTATGATTATGTTCGGTTGTATGATCATATACTCAGCTGTGATGAATTTCTGAATAATAAGGATTATTTCCTTGCCCTTGCCAACAGACTTATAGAAAACAATTTCTGGGTATACATGAAATTGAGAAATTGCACCGGAATGTACCTTCTTGAAAAAAAACATATAGAAGCAAATATAAAAAAATACAGAAAATATGTTATCAATAATCCACTTGCAGAACCTCGTGTAAGAGCTGCATGTATGTTGTCTTACGGTGGAATGAAAACACTGAATTTTGTATACGACAAAATAATTAACTAAAAAAAGAACCGGCTAAAAGCCGGTTTTTTTACTTAGTTTTCGTCGTTTCTTGATCTGACTTCAGTAACAAAATTCTTGATCATGTTGATGAAATTCATGATGAAATCATAAAGCTTCTGGAAGATTTCCATTATTGGCACCCCTTATTAAATATTTTGAGATATTAATTCTCAAATACATAATAACATATATTAGAAAAAATTTCAATAGTTTTTTTGCAATAGGACAACAATTTTCATTAATTTAACAAATATCAAACAAGATTGATGCAAAGTGCTTTATTTCCTATTACAGATGCAGTCGATACACCGTATTGGACAGTGCATAATGATGATTTTTCAAGATCTCTTTCAATTCTTCCGATAACATTACCTGCAAATTTGCATTCCGAACCGACAGAAAAAATCAGGTCTCTTGAATATTTTCTTGCATCAGACACAACCATATTCGAAAATTTATCAAAAATAACAGAATCAGGATACTGAGAAATATCAAACTTATTAAGTGAATTCTTCTTTAAAGAGAAGCCTTTTATTCCGTTGGAAGAATCAAATTTGCAAGGACCGTCTTCCAGAACATAAACAATCGGGTTTGACTTGAAAAAATCCATAAATGAGAAGAAATCAGTTGTTGAGTGATATGCATTACGATAGTTTTCTGCAAAGAAATAAGTCAGATATGAAACGCCGGCACCGAGCTGCTTTGAATCAAAAATCTTTATTTTAAATCCGAGCTCGTCAATTCTGGTCTTTCTTCTGAATCTCTTGACGGCAATTGTAGCCTGATGCTTGAAATCAGTCCATGAAGAATGAGGACAAACAATCACTGCTCCGTAATAGCCTTCGTTATATGCACGGTTAAGTTCCACTTCAAAAACACCTGCAGGAATAGTAGGTTCTGACACATTCTTCCCTTCCCTTACAGCGTCGCAGTACATTTTTGCACTGCCGTTAAGAGAGTCGTAATACGGAACTCCGTCAACAGTAACAACAGCAGGATAAGCGTTAACATCAAATGCTTTTTGCCTGCGTTCAGTCAGAATATGTCTGTATTCATCATCATAAACAGTAAGAAACTTAATTAATGCCATCAACGGTTACCTGCCAATTATATTCTCTTAGCTGACCTTTCTGCTGCAATTCGGGAAAATCCCACTGTCTTAATACTTCATAAACACCGACAGCGACTGCATTTGAAAGATTCAGACTTCTTGCATCATCTATCATCGGAATTCTTACTGTAGTATCGTGGTTATCATAAAGAAGCTTTTCAGGAAGCCCCTTTGTTTCCTTGCCGAAAACAAGATATGCATTATCAGGATAATCTATATCCGCATATGTTTTGTCTGCTTTTGTAGAAAAGTAATAAAATTTACCATTCTTATTTCTTTCAAAAAAATCATCAATATCTTTATAATAAGTTATATCAAGAAGATACCAGTAATCAAGCCCTGCACGCTTGAGCTTTTTATCATCTACTTTGAAGCCCATAGGCTCAACAAGATGCAGTCTTGCACCTGTTGCAGCGCATGTACGGGCGATATTCCCCGTATTCTGAGGGATTTCAGGCTCAATAAGAACAATGTTGAGAACAGACATTATATTATCTCCAGACTTTTCATATACATCGGCAGACAGCGTTCAAAGGCAAGACCGAATCTTGAATCTCCGCCGATTTTAACAGTTTCTTTAATCGCATTGACGGTAAAGCTTATTGCTTTCTGTGCAGAATCATTCACGGAGAAATTATTAAGTATCCCGCCGAGAAGAGAGGATGCAAACAAATCTCCCGTTGAATGAAACATTCCGTCAATTCTTTCAGACAAAGAATAAGTAATAATATCATTTTCAGCGTCATATGCTCCTGCACCGACAGATTTTCCGTCAAAGTCAACACCTGTAAGAACAACAAACTTTGAATTGAACTCTTTTGCAAGAGAACGCAGCAAATCGTCTGTATACTCTTTTTTGTAAGGAGGAGGAAGATATTCCCTATCAAGAAGAAAAGCAGCTTCTGTGAAGTTAGGAACAATAATATCAGCACTTGCACAGAGCTTTTTCATCTTTTCAACAAAAGATGAATCAAAAGTATCATACAGAGTGCCGTTATCAGCCATAGCAGGGTCACAAAGAAACAATGTGCCGTTATGCCTGAACTCTTTTACAAAATCACAGACTATGTCAACCTGAGCAGATGAGCCGAGAAAACCGCTGTATACTGCATCAAATGTGACACCGATTTTATGCCAATGAGCCATTACAGGACGCATATCATCAGTAAGGTCTCTGTAAGTATAGTCATTAAGACCGCCCGTCTGAGTTGACAGCACGGCAGTCGGCATAACTGATACTGATACACCTGCAGCAGAAAGAACAGGAATAGCTGCAGTAAGAGAACACTTGCCCATTCCCGAAATATCATGAATGGCGGCAACTGTTTTCTGATCTGACATAATAATCACCTTTGCATATAATAACACATACACAAAATGATTTCAATTGAAATGATTAAAATTATGTCATATTTTTTTAAATTTGCTATTGACTTTTTAATATAAGAGTGGTAATATATTAAGGCATCAGAGAACTGCGCCGGTAGCTCAGTTGGATAGAGTGACTGGCTACGAACCAGTAGGTCAGGGGTTCGAGTCCCTTCCGGCGCGCCAAATAAAACAGTCTTAAAACCTCGCATTATAGCGGTTTCAAGGCTGTTTTATTATTTTTTATATTAATGATAATTTTGATAAATATCATCAAAAAAAACAAAAAAAATTTTTAAATGCAAGTCAGATGCAAGTCAAAAACTCCCCCACAGTTCGCAATGAACCGTGAGGGAGTAAATATTTTCAGCAAGTTATCGGCAAGTAAAAAGTCAAATCAAGAAACTGAAATTTGAGTTATTATTGTTTATAATTTGCTTTTTTAATGAACAAATTTGAAAAAAACTCCCAAAAATGAGGATTAAAACGTACTATTTCTGCATTAACCGTAATATTTCTGCAAGTTACCGGCAAGTTAAGCCCAATCATCTTCACGCATACTATTCATCCTTCCTGAGCTGTTTGACAATCTGATTACCGTAAACTGCAGCGCCGGTGACGAGGACACCCTGAATTGCTGATTCAAAGGTCCAACCGCCGAGAGCCATTGCACCGACAACGCCCAAAGGAAGAAGAATCAGAGGGATGTACTTATCAGGAATGAATTCGAGCTTCTTCAGGATAAGCCCGATGATGATAAGCACAGGGATGAGAATAATTGCGTTTTCTGTTATGTAAGTGAGTATTTCCATTATGCAACAACCTCCCAATCTTCAGAAAGAATATCAGTCTGTGATGCAGTCCACATCTGATGTGTGCCGTCTGCACATCTCATCTGAATATACGGTCTGCACTTAAAGAGTGTTCCTTCTTCATAGCCATAGGCTTCAGCAGTCTGCTTGTTACAAGGAATACCGTCGGGATATCCCTTCTGATAAACGATAAACATTCCTTTACCGTTCCAACCTTTACGGGTCAGTCTTTTTCCTTTTTTAAGTTCTTCGATTGCTTTTCCGAAATTCATAAGTATATTATCCTTTCTTTGCACGCACCTTTTACTGAAAGATGCGTGTTATTATATTATTGATGTCAGCAAATATGTTACGAGTCCGCTTGTAAGTGCAGTAATGATACCTGTCACAATCAAATCATACCTCTTTTTGGGCTTTGATTTGATTTCATCAATATCGGACTGCATCTTGTTGACATCGGTTCGCATGTATCGTACTTCTGATGCAAGCTCATGAATGGAGTTAATCAGCTCCTTCATTTCATCAATCTGATGCTGTGCAGACTTCACTGCTTGCTCAACAGCTGTGAGTCTCTCAACGGTTTCTTCACCTGTCATGTCTTCACCCCCGAAGCCTTGAGCAGTGCAAGACGGGCATCCTCTGCAGTGAATCTGCCGTCATCGTTCATATCTGCATTATCGGCAGTCTGACTGTCTGAAGCTGAATCGAGCTGTGCAGCGATACGGAGAATCTTTCTTGCATCAGCTGCAGTGATCTTACCGTCATGGTCGACATCACCCTCAAGAACGGAGATATAACAGAAGTTCATGTCAACATTTCCGTTTATCCCGGGAACACTGCCTGTGCTTGAATACTGCCAGATGTCGTACTTACCCTTGTATGTGACTTCCTTGTAGTACTGAGCAAGCCATTTGACTTTACTGTCATACCACTTGTCGGTAAGATGAGAGTTGAAGTACCCTGTACTGCAGTATGTGCCGTATGTATATCCTGCAGCCTCGATGACTTCACAGAATGCCTTTGCCATATCGAGAATCTTTGCCTTACCCTGACGGAAGACTTTGTTTTCTTCGATGTCGAGAAAGACGGGATAATCAAGCTTTCTGCTCCTGAGAAGCTCAACTGTCTTCTTTGCGGCCGCTCTTGCCTTTGCAACGGATGTGAAGTACTGATATACATACACACCATAGGGAATGCCGTACTTCTCACAGGCATCCGCATTACGGATGAACTGAGCATCTGTATAAAACGGCTCGGATTCATAGCCGTTTCCGAGCTTCAGGATAGCAAAGTCAATGTTCTTTGCAACCTTGCTCCAGTCTGAAATTCTCCCCTGTCCCACATTTGAGACATCTATACCTTTGGTTAAAACTGTTTTTGACATTTTAATTCTCCTTTACGATTTCTTCATATTCTGACTGTGTTATTGCTCCCACAGAGAGAAGCTTTTCAATATGGACCTTTTTGTACAGCCCCATTTCATAATATCTTTTGATTTTCTCAAACATCTGTGAGCTCCTCTCCCGTCAGAACCTGATACAGCAGTGCTGCGTTCTCTGCTTCAAGCTCTGCAATTCGGTCATCCTTTGACTGCTCTGCTGACTCTGTTTCAGCATTTGCCTTTGCCTGAAGCTCTGCAAGCACAGAAAAGTATTCTTCTTCTGTGATTTCTGTCATTTCATCACGGATTACCTCAGCAATATGTGACTGGTATGTTATGTGTCCGTTTTGGTCGGTAAATTTGTAATATTTCATGTCTTACCCCCATGCATACCATGAATAAGTCACACCTGAAGCAAATTTAGCTGATGTACCCCATCCGGTAATAGTATTATCTGCATTGCCACGCAATCCGTTACTTGCTGTATGTCCTGACTTTGCATAGTTGCCTGATTTGTAGACAAAAACGCAATTATCCTGTTCAACACTGAAATCGTTGTCATATACTCTCCACACAGCACAGATTTCATACGGACTGGCCGTGTTTGATGTCGTGATTGCCGATGTTGCTACAATCAGAATAATTTTCGGTCTGAAATTCAGTCCGATTGAGAGATTTGCACAGGTCTGTCCCGAGCCGGTAAAGGTTCCCGAATCGGACTGTGTACAATGGTTTATAACATCAGCGAGGTTGATATATCCGTCTGGAACACCTGACTGGATGCTTCTGATTGTTCCCGGAAGATTTGCAAGCAATTCAGATAATGGCATTGTTGCATCTTTTTCGGAACATGCAGTGAATGAGTCTTTTATAAGCCCTTTCAGCCGTTCAATCTGAGCATTATTCTGTTCTGCTACACTCATACCGCTGCCCCCTTAAAGAGCAGCAAGGGCATCAGCAATTGCGGATGTGAGCTGTACTGTTCCTGTGCCGTCATGATAGCCCTTAGGTATGGTATAGGTATCAACAACAAGACCGTCAATAGTTCCCGAAACTGCACCGTTATCGGGCATTGTACCGGCCACGGTTGAACCGTCTGCTTTGACAATAATTTTCGGAGAAAGAACATCGGGAGCATCTGCCGTAACAGCCGTGACATTCTGATATGCATCGGGAATAGCTTCAACCTGAACACCTGAAAGACCGTCAAATCCCGCATCGGGAGTGATTGTCTGCGCTGTTTTTGTCGGGATTATTCCTGTTTTGCTCTGAAGGTTCGGTGAATCATCAACATCAACAATAACCTTGCTGAGAACCTTACCGCTGTCCGCTGTAACTTCTCCGTTTGCCGTTGCGGTCTTCTCCTGAGGCACAAGCTTAACCGTGCCGCCTGCATAGTATCCCGGCGTTACTTCAATCTGAGTGTTTGCGGTATCGAGTGTAACGGCAACTGTACCGTTGTTATTCATTTTCTGAAGGACAGCAAGGATATCATCAAAGTCTGCCGCTGAGTCCGTTATGACACCGAAATTGAGAAGAACGGTTCTTATTCCGTCCCTGATATTAACAAGCCTCTGAAGGTTCTCAGAGGTCTTTTTTGCTATATCTGACATATTATCATCCTTTCATTAAAGTGATTCAAGAATTGCATTGATGTTTCCGACAACGGTATATACCGCCGCCGATGTGACAGGCTTTGTGTTATCCTTTTCAACGTTATCAGCCGTATCCACCGACAGCACATTGTCTTCAAGCTTAAGACCGTTGCCGATTTCAATTTTTTGTACTGATGAATCTTCCGAATCAGTCGGTATTGTTACTTCGGTTTCAATATATTCTTTCTTGCCTTCGGAATTCACAAAGAAAGTATATGATGTGCTGACTCCTCTTTCGGTATCTGCAATAATCTGAGAAAACTGAAATGTTTCATCATCAACATATACTATCTTTGCACATGTTTTAATCGGGTTATCGTCAAATATCGTGTCTGCAACAAGAAATAATGTATAACCCTTATCATACATTTCTCTGAGCAAAGTAAATGAACAATTGACCAGTTCGAAGGTGCCTTCATCACGGTTCACTGTTGCCTTTACGATGACCGGGCTTTCACCGTTCACAACATCGCTGTCAGAAAGTGTAGCCCTGTAAAGCTCTGTCTGAATTGTCGGTGTATGTATTTCTGCTGTAATATCTGCCATGTCAACACCTCTTTACTGTCAATGACTTTCTGTGAATGGGTGTGTGCTTGCCTCTTGAAGCCCATTTTACAGAAATGCAGTATTCGTAATAGCTTTCATCTTCTCCGTCTCTCAGAAGTGATTGTGTGAGCTCACAGGGCAGATAAAATGAAGCAATGTTACTCTCGAGCTTCACTGCAGGGATTGTTATGTCTTCATCATCACCGTGAATGAGCATCACTGCCGTATCACCGTCTTCAAACATGCCTGCTTCTTTGTCATACATAAAATCAACATTGAATGCGAAATCAGTATCACCGATGACTTCTATGCTGTAGTCAGGGAGTATGTTGTTAGTCATGATATTACCCCCTTATTCATTCAATCTTGATAATGATGTGAGAGATTCGGAATTCAGAATAAATGAATCATACGCATCTCTTACCCAAAGGTTATTACTTGAATGTACATATGCAAGTCCGTCATAATAACCTGTTTTGGATTTGTTCCATAAATCGGTATTTGAAAATGTATATGTACTCATAGCAAGGGCTTTTGTGCCTGCGGGTAAAGGCTCACCGTAATTAATGAAGATATTGTCATGAACATATCCGCATTCTGAACCATAAAAGAATACAGCTGTTGACTTATTGTCAGTATTATCTTCCTTAAATACATTGTCATGGATGTTATAACCTTTTGAACCGGGAAGTGCATATATTGCACCATGACAACCATGACGGGCAGGTTCATTGCGAACTGTAAGCACTTCGGGACTTCCATTGTATAAAGGATAATAATATCCTGCTGAATCCTTATAGTCATCACTATAGTTTTTCCAACGAATCTGCACCTGAGCATTGACACCACTGAAGTGAGAACTCCATCTGCCCTCAAAAATATTGTTATAGATTTCAACATTTTCTGGCTGATATTTCATGGTATCTGATGTTCCGAATTTATGACAGCAACCGACTGCAGCATAAGGACTGAATCTGAAAGCAGACAGATTCGTTTTTATCATTGTGCTTGTATCATTACCTGATGAATCAGCAAGGGGGAAGGTTGTCTTCAGAATTTTACTGTCATCATCACCGGTATTGTTTATGACTTTTTTCCAGTCAAAGTAAGGAAGACCGTAGAAATGACAGTTTTTAATAATAACATTTCTGCAGTTTGTTCCGTCTGAAGGCAAATGCAGATTTGTTCCGTCACCACCGCCACCGTATGCAGCATCAAGCTGAATCAGGTCAGAATAATTGACATCAGCTTCACCTGTTTCTCCTGTTGCTTTTCCGCACCAGTTCGTAAGTGCAGTTGATGTTGTAAATGTCGGTTCGAATATACATCCGTCGATAACAAGGTTTCTGATAGCAGTCAAATCCATTACATGGGGATTTGTTGCAAAGAAGCTTGTTGCAGCTGATGCACTGCTACCCGTAAAGCCTGCATATATGCCGTTCTTAAATGTACAGTTTTTTATAGTAAGACCGTCACCATGTGCAGCAACAATAGGACAAAATGAAAGATAATCCGAGTCAGTATAAGTATGCCGTGTATCATATTTTGCTTTATATGTCAGGGTATCGTTCAATATTGCCCACTGACCGCCCATATCAAAAATAATATTTTCAATGATGACATTACTGAAAGCAGAATAACCTGTCCTTGTTCCGTTTTCATTACCTGCCCTGATAAATGTTGAATGTCTCAGAGGTTTATCTTTATGTTCTGCTGTGAAAATGGTGTTAGTATCACCGAGAATACGGACATTTGAAGGAACATTGAAGGACCATCCGAAATAATATGTTCCGTTCGGGAAAAAGACAGTACCGCCGCCATTTTCACCTACAAGGTCAAGAAGCTCCTGGACAATTGTTTTAGCATTTTCTGTGCCGGTGTTATCAACACCATAAGTAAGGACATTGTATACAGGCAATGATTCTGCAATTAACTCTACAGTTGAAGTGTTATTTATTATATCATCTTCAAGGTCCGTAAAGCGTTTTAATGCTTTTTGTGAAAACTGTAATTTCTCGTTTGCATCAACTTCAAAATCATCACCGATTTTTATGCCGCCGAGAATTGAAGCAGTCGCTTTCGGGAGAATGTAAGTGCCTGCAATGTTCTGCTGTAAATGCAGCAGTGATTCATAAATTGCAGTTCTTACATCTCTGCCTAAGGCTGCACTTCTGATTTTTTCTAAATTTACTAAAAAATCACTCATTGTTTCAACTCCTTAAATATAATCAGTCAGATTCTTTCTTGTATGTCCGAATGTTACTTTATTTTTATCCGGATAAAATAAGTTTGTTGATTTCTTTGAACATAAAAAGAATTCATCAATACCGTGTGGTATTGATTCAACCTTGTAAGAATTACCTGTTTTATAGAGACCGTAGTCATAAGCATTGACAATACCGAGCTTGCGAAGCTCCACAGCTGTTAATTCAAGTGTTATTGCTTCAGATACTGTTGAGCCTGCAAAGTCGATTGCATATGCATAAAGCTCTTCAGGGTCGGTGATTCCTTTGAATTCCACATGTCTGCATATTCTTCCGAATGCTTCAATTGCTTTTAAGTTTTCAACATAGTTAATTCCACCGTTAATGCCTGTAATATCAAGTGGTTTTTCAGTTTCCTGAATGGTGTCACCATAAGGAATAATTACGGTATATAACTCGGTCGGGTCTATGTATCTGTTGAGGTCGAGAAGATTTACACCGAACTGTATTTTTGATGATGTGTCATTCACTCCCGGAGTCATTTTAAAATCAATATATCGGTCATCACCGATATATCTCAGTGAAATATATCCCTTTGTTTTCTTGATAATTTCATTCTGAATAAAATCCATGCTTTTATAGAATGACAGCGAAGATATTTCAAATGTGCAGGAATCAATATCCCCGACTTTAAAGTGTTTTGCTTCCTCAAGCTGACTGTTATGATTGTTTATGATTTGCGGAAACAGCTGTGTTGTGGTTACGGTGCCTTTTGCAGAAGGCTGAAAGACAGAATCATTGAAATATGCCATTTCACCCTCTGCAATAACATTCTTTACATTGTAGTAATTGAAATTATGATTCAGCACCCGTCCTTTGAAAACTCTTGAATCATCATCATAAACTTCAATCATACTTTTTAAGTTATGAATTCCGTTGTAATAATAATGCTCCTGCGGAATCAGAAAGTTGAAAGAACCTGCTTTGTTAAGCTCCTGATTGAGTGTTGCATCAAGGATTTTTCTTCTTTTATCCATATCGGGGACATGCATTTTTTTACCGTCAAGATAAATCTGAAACATCAGAGGATACCCCCTCTGTAGTTAATGGTGACATATCCTGTTCCTGAAAAATGAAGAATATTTTCTCCCTCTCTCATAATCAGACCCGATGTGTCTTCTGACTTTGAAAGATTAACAGTTTCTTCATGATTCAGAACATAATCAAAATAGTTGACAGTTATTTCTTCCTCAACATCGGAAAGTATGAAGGTCGGGCTTGCAGGCATTTTGGTTCCGATAATAACAAAATCAAGGGAACCGTCAATATAAATATCACGGTAATCCCTGATTATTCCTGTTTCAAAATCAAGGTCATCCCAGAGCCAGTCTTCAGCAGAAGAATATCTTTCATATTTGAAAGGTCTTACCTCGGAAACAACAGACAGTTTCATGTGGGTTTCCGAGGATTTATCGGGAGTTGATAAAAGCGGAGTTCCGAGCCATCGATACCAAGGGTCTGAATCGATGACTATAAACTGTTCAATACCGTCAAGATTCTGATTGATGTCAGAAATTACCGAATCCCATTTCTTACTGTTGTACGGAAATATATAATTCTCGGTGATAGTACGGTTGTTGTACATCGGGACACCGTAAAGTGCAAGACTGACATCAATATCACCGTTGCCGCCCGGGTTATCAATGATATGTCTTTTTACAGTGGGACTGCTGATGACAGGTCTTGCAGACCGAATCAAGCCAAAATCCTTGTATGAATGTTTTGAATCGTATGTTGTCCCGGTCATCATCAGTCACCTCTGTCTTTAAGAATTACTACACTACCGAGATTTTTATTTATTTCAGGAGCAAGCTCACCGACAACCGTATCCTTGTCAAGAACAATCTGCTTGTTGCTGTTCATTGCAATGATTTCAAGCAATGCAAGTATCCTGTCAAACTTGTCTGACTGACTTGTCTGTGACATTGACGGGTCTTCATACTGTGAATATGTAGCAGCAATGATTTTCTGTGAAGGCTGTGCAGCTGTTATTCTGTCAGTCAGAGTTTCAATGCTGTACTGCATTTTTACATCATTCTGTAATGATGATGTGAAAGCAGTCATTTTCTTTCTGACATTGTCAGCATTTTCATCAATGGCAAGTCCGAATGAATTCATTACATTACCCATGATTTCATACCTTGCCCATTTTGACGGGGATGCAATTCCGAAGAAGTCCTTGATGCTTTGTTTTACACCGCCGAAGAATCCTGAAATTTTTTCCATGAGCCAAGCACCCTTGTCTTTGATGCCGTTCTACAATCCCTCAATTATCTGACCGCCGACTTTCAATATATCGGGTATTTTTTCAATAATTGTTGATACAATTTTTTTGATACATTCACATGCTGCATTAAACAGTTGTTCGAGTGACTCAGGTTTTGTAAGACCGTCAACAAGTCCTATAATCAAATCCAGTCCGACACTAATGATGTCAGGCAGCATATCAAGGAGATCTGTTGCCAGCTTTGTGATTATCGTTGTCGCTGCAGTCAGCAATTGTTCTTTGTTATCCGAAATTGTATTTATCAGATAATCAAAAATATCCATAACAGAATTAAACAAT
>JAFUIY010000097.1 GCA_017473925.1 Clostridia bacterium
AAAAAAATACAGCTCCTTTTTCAGGGGATAGGAAAAAATGCGTAGAATGAATAAACTTCACAAAAATCAAGCAATTGCTTGATTTTTGCTTTGCCCGAAGGCGTACAAAGGTACGTCGAGTGGTGAAGTTTATTTATAGCAAAAACGCCTTTTTCTCCATTTTTATTTTTTGTCGTTATTTTTTAGTTTTAACATGTTAAAAATCTTTATGTGTAGCCGTTTTTGCGGTCTACACTTTTTTTACATCCCCTTTTCTATCCATTGAAGAAAAAAACGGCATACCGAAGTATGCCGTAAGTTTGTTGGTTGGCTGAATTAAGCAGCTACGCCGAAATCTGCTTCTGAAGCGATTCTTGCTGAAACTCTGAGGATGAGTCTTGCATCTGCAGCGTAGATGATACCGTCTGTGATAACATCAGCAACGATGAATTCTTCAGCTGTGGGGATCTGAACCTTTGCTGAGAAACGAAGAGCAAGTCTTGCGTCAGCAGCTGTGATCTTGCCGTCGAAGTTAACATCACCAAGTCTGAAAGCGGGTTCAGCATCTGTTGTGTCTTCTACGGGTTCTGTTGTTGTAACTGTTGTGTCGTCAACAACGGGAGCATCTGTTGTGTCATCAACTGCAGGAGCTGTTGTGTCATCAACTACGGGAGCTTCTGTTGTTTCTTCAACTACGGGAGCCTCTGTTGTTTCTTCAACAGCGGGAGCTGTTGTTGTTTCTGCTACTGTTGTTTCTTCTGCTGTTACATCTTCATTTGTAGCTGATTCTGCTTCTGTTGCGAAAAGGCTGTTGCTGTCAGCAAAAACTGCAACGATTGTGCCTGCTACGAATACGAGAGAAAGAACACAGCAAAGAAGTGTCTTAAGATTTTTACTCATGATAAAAATTCCTCCTTGATTTTTTGCAATTCTGCCCTGTAAACGGGCTTTTGCTTTTTACCTGTCTTGCGAAACAATTAAACAAGAACACAGTTATAATACCATATTCAAAAAATCAAATCAAGTCTTTTTGATTTTTTTTCTCCGTTAATATTAACAAAAATAGCCACTATTTACCACAGCTTATTTGACAGCGGAAAACATGCGATATCATGTTTTTTAAAGCACAGGAGTGATATGACATCACTTATCAAGGCTGTAATATACAAGAATGAGCCTGTCATCAGCCATCTTTATCTCAGCCTCACCGTGGGCATACACACCATCACCTGAGCTCACGGTAAAAGTAACACTGATGCTGTCCCCTGACTGTTCAATACTGTCACAGTCCGCTGTATTGACAAAGGGCAGTCCGTCTGCAGCAGGTGTCATGAAGTACCCGTCGGAATACCTGAAAAATGCATAATCATTTTCTGTATAAACACTCTCGGGAGGAACAGTCACATCAAGATATTCGCTCAGAACAGCATTGAGTTCTTCAGCCGGCACGCAGTTATAATAGCCGATTGAATCATCTTCCCTGCGTGTTTCAATAAGTGATGAATCTGTCCTTTTTATATGGGAATATGCAAAACGGATAAGCTCATATGTACTTCTTGAACCTGGTGTATATTCACCCTTTTCGGAGAAATACACCTTTGTGAACACTGAAAGGAAATCATTGATTTCAGCTTCACTGATTTTATCATCTGCATTTACGGTTGTTGTCTCATTTTTTTCATCATTGTTATCATTATAAACGTTATTCTGCATATCGTCATTATATTCATCCTCAGCCTCAACATATGAATCGGGCTGTGTGACAGAATCCTTGCCGATAAGTCCTTTTTCGTTAAGATACCAGCAGGCACCCGAAGCTCCTGCAATAACAAGAACCATTGCCCCTGAGAAAATTGCCTTTGCCTTGTTCATTTTACACACTCCTTTTATATTATTGTATCATAAATACACACATCTTTCAATAACAAAAAAAAACAGCCATCCCTGAGGATGGCTGAAATATTGCTTAAAATTAACCGAACATACCGCTGAGGCTGCCGAACATTGCACTGAATACAGCAACAAAATTACTGATGAATGCAAAGAAGTCATGCATGAGCATTGCGATAGGATCATCACCGAAAAGCTCGGGATACTTAACGATGTATGTTTCGTATGAAGCGGGGTCTGATTCATCAAGAGTGAAAACTCTGATACCTCTTACTTCTGACATACCGTATGACTGGAAGCCGCATGTGGGTGAGTTGATGAGGTCAATTCCCTTGTAAGGAACGATGAATGAGTTTGAGTGGTCGTGGCCGAAAACCATACCGAGAACATCGCCGCCTTCAACAAGAGCGTCAAATTCGCCGTCGTTAACAGCTGAGGGACAGGGAGGCTCGCCCATGAAGCTGCCTTCTGCTGCTGTTTCGGGAAGTGCATAGAACTTGCCGTACTTTGAAATTGCACCGGGAGTACCCATTTCAACTTCATCAAGAGCCTCAAAGATTTCGGGAACAATGATGTGCTGGAAAGCAAGTGAGGGAACAGCCTCGCCGCCGTTTGCCGCCTTGAGTTCAGCTGACTTTGCCTTGTACCATTCGATCTGGCTGGGTCTTACACGGTCATATCCGCCGTTTTCATCGTAGCTGCCTGAGTCGAAGAGCCAGCAGTTGAAAACGATGTCGCCGTCATCTGTTGATGAGAAGATGGGTACATTGTATGTACCTACACCGTAGATTTCTTCGCCTTCGTCCATACCGATGAAGCAGCTGTATTCTTCGTAAACCTTCATCTGGTCTTCCTTGCTCATTCTTCCGCCGTCATCGTCGTGATTGCCGAAAACAGCAGCAACGGGAATACCGTAGGGTTCAAGGATATCCATAAATGCTCTGATAGCCTTTGCGCTTCTGTCAGCGTTAGGTGTGATGTGACCTGCAATGTTATCACCTAAAAGGATGATAAGGTCAGGCTGCTCTGAAGCAACAGCAGCATCAATGAAGTTTGCTGTAACACTAAGGAGCATAGCATCGTCCTGGATGTCTGCAAGAACAAGAATTTTGAATGTGCCGTCTTCATTAAACTGAAGCTTTGCCTCTTCTGCAGGTGTAAGTGCAGATACAGAAGGCATGAAAGCACATACAAGCATGATAACTGTCATCATGATTGCAGTAAATTTTTTCATAAAAAACAACCTTTCTGTTTTTATTTAGCATTATAATTATAAATCAAAAAAAATTTTTGTCAACACTTTTAAAGCATAATCAACAAAATTAATAAATCTGAAACTTTATTTAAAAACATGATTCATAATAATTGAATAAAAAAGTCTTGTAATTATCAGATTATTATTGTATAATAACTTTTAACATTCAAAACAGGAGTTGAGAAAATGAGCGATCCTATCAAAGTCGACTTTTCCGATAAGGGAAAGGGCAGGGGTTCTTCAACAAAAGAGGTTTATATCCCCCCTGAGAAGGCAGGACTCAAAATTTTTATCAGTATTATCATCACTATCATAGGCGGAGCTGTTGCATATTACTTCATGCTTCCTGCAATGAACTTCGGTTCACTTGATTTCTACATTTTCTGGGCAGTTGTTGCAGCAATCTTCATCGGTGCAAACTTCCTTCTTTCAAAGGCTTTCATGCGTCCCGAGTACATCCCTTATGTCAAAAAGGTTGCAATTGCTCCAATTATCATTGTTGTCATTCTTGCTCTCGTTCTCGGTGTGGGCTACCTCACATCATGCGTTCTCTTCAGAGCTGCATCCTACAGTGAGCTTCTTTCATTCAATGAGAGCACAGACCTTGACTCAGGCGTCACAAAGATTGACAGCACTGTTGATTTCCGCAATGTTGCAATGATTGACGCTGCAGCTGCAGAAAAGCTTGCAGACAAGGTTCTCGGTGACCTTGCAACAATCGGTCTTGAATCACAGTTTGAGCTTGCAAGCGAATATTCAACACAGATCAACTACAACGGTGATCCCTGCAGAGTTTATCCTCTCAGATACGGCAACTTCTTCAAGTGGCTCAACAACACAAAGGACGGCTTCCCCGGTTATGTTATCGTAAACATGAACAATCAGGAAACAGAGTTCGTGCTTCTTGATAAAGAATCAACAGCAGGCTACATGAAGTATTCACCCACAGAATTCCTTCAGAAGAATCTCAGACGAATTGTCCGTTTCGAATACCCCACAGCAATTATCGGCAACATTTCATTTGAGGCAGACGATAACGGCACTCCTTACTGGATCTGCGAAATCATCGAAAAGAAGGTCGGTCTCATCGGCGGTGACGATGTCAAGGCTATCGTAATGGTTGATGCAGTTTCAGGTGAGTCACAGTACTTCACAATTGATGAAGTAAAGGCGGGTGAAACAACAGACTCCGAAGGAAACAAGGTAAGCCTTTCATGGATTGACCAGGTTTACAATGCAGACCTTCTTGTTCAGCAGTATAACTACTACGGCACATACCTCAACGGCTTCTGGAACTCTGTTTTCGGTCAGTCGGGCGTTAAAAAGGCAACCGTGGGCTCAAGCTACATTGCTATGGACGATGACGTTTACATCTACACAGGTGTTACCAGTGTTACTGCAGACGAATCAATCCTCGGCTTCATCCTTATCAATCAGAGAACAAAGGATGCAATGTTCTACACAACAACAGGTGCAACAGAGTCTGCAGCTCAGAACTCAGCTCAGGGTGCTCTTTCCGATAAGGGCTGGAGTGCAACATTCCCCCTTCTCATAAACCTTGACGGTGAAGCAACATACTTCATGTCAATGAAAGACGCAAGTAATGTTGTCAAGGGCTATGCAATGGTCAATGTAAGCAACTATAACATCGTTGCAACAGACGCAGCAGACGGCAACCCCGACCTTGTAAAGTGTATCAACAACTATTCAAAGGTTCTTAAGGACACAAAGAATGTTTCAATCAATGTTGACACATCTGTAGCTCCCGAAACACCTGTCGTTGACAACAATGAGCAGACAAACAATGCACAGAGCAACACTGTGACAGGCGTTATCACAGACATCCGTTCACAGATTGAAAACGGCTCAACATGCTACTATATCATGGTTGCAGGTGCAGACAGCTACTTCAGGGTTTCTGCAGACGATGTTCCCGAAGCAATCTTCTTTGAAAAGGGCGACCTTGTCACCGTTACTTTTGCAGACGCTTCTGACGAAGCATGGGTTGATGCAAAGGACATCACAACTCCCGAAGCAGAAAGCACAGCAGCATAAAGCTTATATACAATTATATAAATACTCAACCGGGGCTGGCAGACAGTCCCGGTTATTTTGTGTAATTCTTTATTATGAGTCTGATACTCTCTTTTTCATCCTTGCCAAGCATTCTGTATCTGTTCATTATAAATGCTTCATCCTGTGTGAGCTCATACACTGTGCAGAACTCATTCTCTTTTTCGTTTTCACCCTTACCCACAAGAAAATCAACGGTTGTATTAAAATATTCCGCAATGGAAATAAGAGTCCGTATATCAGGCTCAACATTATGGTTTTCATATTTGTTTATTGACTGCTGACTGACACCTATAACATCCGCAAGTTGTTGCTGACTTATCCCCTTTGATTTACGCAATTGCTTTAAATTAATCAACATTTTTAATCACCATTAATAATATAACAACTTTTGATTGTTATATAAAAATCTTAGTTGTTGTTGACAACAACTTCAGGTTGTGATAATATTGAATTATCATATTATCGGAGGTAATTTGTATGATTAAAAACAGCAAAAAAGCATTATCAGTATTATTATCATTAATAATGATAATGTCGATATTTACAGGACTTGAAATATCATCTGTTGCAGAGACGGACAAAAAAGACATCTTTCCAGGAACAAGAATTAATTGATATTGAACTTAATGAAAAGAATTTTGATACCAAAAAGCTTCCCTTTAGAAAGGACATCATAATTCAACATCACAACGAAGGTGAATATATACTATTTATTACTGCAGAGCAAAAAAACGGAAAACCGATTTGTGATACAACTGATGACTTATCGATGAGCGACATAAAATATACCTTGTATGCAACAAAAGATTATGATGAATATAAAACATATGCCCTTACCCCAGAATACGATAAGACTGTGGTGCCGTATCCATTCTATTTCAATGAATTCAATATAGTTTACATAGAAGAAAAAGGAATTTATTATATTGCAAATTCAATCACATTAGCTTATGATAATCCACCTTTTCAATATAATTATGGTGTTTTTTTTGATGGAGAAAAAATCACTGTTTTAGATAAAAATATTGCAAGCGCTGAATTAAAAAAAGTTAAAGATAAATATGTTCTTATAGATACACATAGTCATATTATTGACATAAAAGAAACTGAACGTATTGATGAAAGAACTGCATATTATGACATATCTGTATGTCTTTATTATTATGTATCTGAAGATTTAGAAATATGGACATATACTCAAGGACCAATTCACACAATTAACAATGTCAAATATTCCGATAATGATATTCCACAATTAGGATTTTCATTCGATAGTTTAGGATATAGTTTTTTATTGGAAGACACATTAGGTGATTGTCTTTGTTTAAGATATTATCGAAATCGTTCAGGTGATACAACATGGGATGATTTTGCTGATGTATATTATTCTACTGATGCTGTAAATTTTATTGAATTAGAAGGAACAAGTGAGCAATATGAAGTTGCAGCAGTAGGTAATATTCTTTCAAAACCTTACGCATTTATATGGGATTACAGTAACTACGATCGAGGTAGGGGAGAAATAATATTTTATTGTGTTGAATATAATAGTCTTGGCAAAATTGAAAATATATTGTTAAAAAATATAGTAAGTAATCATATTTGCATATTTGACATAGATGATTCTGATTTTTTCCAAGTTGCTTATAACATAAATAAAGATGATGAAAACACAGAATATACAATATGCGATATTGGTGTTGACGGAATAATGACACAATTCAACAGTGAGATTGATTTTTCAAAAATTGTTTTTCCAACTAGTGAATGTGAAAAATCAGGACTTTTTATTGCGGTTTACAATAATAATTCAATATTGGTTTTTGAAGATTTGCATACAGTATATTGCATTAACACTCCATTTTCTTTTTCTTCAATAAATTATTTTGTTGACGAAATTATTCTTGTTGGCGATGAAATTTACTGTATATCAGAAAATGAAATATTAAAAGCTATAGGCAGAGAGCCTATTGAATATCCACCTGTAGAAGAGCCTACCACCGAGGAACCTACTACTGAGGAACCGACTACTGAAGAGCCCACTACTGAAAAGTCCACTACCGTAGAGCCCACTACCGAGGAACCTACTACTGAAGAGCCCACTACCGTAGAGCCCACTACCGAGGAACCCACCACTGAAGAACCTACCACCGAAGAACCGACTACACAGGAGCCTTCTACGGAAAAACCTGCTGAAGACAAGCTTGAAGTGAAAAACGATTCAATCAAAGTTGACTCCGAAAATGGTTCTGCAACAATCTCAACAGGTATAACTGCCGATGAACTTAAGGAAATGATTGAAAACGATGATTTTGTAATTGTTGACAAAAACGGAGCTGAGATCAGTAAAAATGCCCTTGTCGGCACAGGTGCAAAGATTCAGGTTATGAACAAAGACGGAAAAGTCGTGAATGAATACACGATCATTGTTCCCACAGACATCGACGGCAACGGAAAAACAACTGCTGCAGATGCCCGTCTTGCCCTCAGAGCCTCGGCGAAAATTGACACAATTGACGGCATTTACGCAATAGCGGCTGATTCAAACAACGACGGCAAAATCACAGCCATGGATGCAAGAACAATCCTCCGTAAAGCCGCAGGACTTGAATAAACCGAAACCGGAACTGATACTGATCCCGGAACTGAATCTGTTTCTCCTGATTTTGACAGATTGTCTGAACTTATCACATTGACTTTCGGTAATTCATTCAACCCGGATAAAGCTGATACAGCTTACGTTATTGACAAGCTTATTTTAGCCAACATTTTTCATCCGGCATATAATGCATATTTCAGCAGGGATTCTTATCAGTCTTTTGGCGAAGGGAACAAGATTGCTGATCCGCTTAATAAGTTTTCATCCGGTACAGGTAATTATATTTATTATTATTATAAAATACCTGCTCAGAATGTTAAGTGGATATGTGAAAATATTTACAATATCGAATTTGATATAAACTACACATCAACCGGGGAAAATTCTTGGGGAAATTCTTATTATTATGACGGATATATTTATGCCCCTTATCCGCAATCAGGTTCCGGTCCATGGGAATATAAAACACAGATAAATAGTCATACGCTTCTCTCTGACGGACACTATGAGATTATTGCAAGTTATCTTGAATCTGATAATTTCGGTGAGTCATTTGATTACGATACCCTACTCATAATTCATGCAGAATGGAAACAGATAGACGGCAGATATGACTGGGTATTTGAGTCTGTAAATGAATTACGTGCAATTTACTGATAAAAAGACGGACTACTGAATGCAGTCACCTTACAAGATAGTATTTCATACAAGACAGTTTTTAATGTGAAATTATAGCATAATGAATAAACCGACCGATATGCATCCGCATTATCGGTCGGTTTCACCTTTGCTTATATCCGCCTTTTTATTTAAAAGTGCTTTGCAGTTTCGTAAAACAACAAAAACCATTGGTATCACCTCTTTTTTCTGATATTGCCAGTCACTACTATCCATTAATTTATTACTTCAATGTCACGCCATTTTACAAACAATTCATCAACAAGCGCATTTGCTTCCTTGATTGAGATTTCTCTGTTAGAAATTATTTCTTCGGCTTTCTCAAGTTCTTTTTCAAATTCATAGGCTTTCCTGAGTTTTGCTCTTGTTCTCGGATTATTCCCGTTTTTTTCGATCGTTTTTATATATTTCAATGTCAATATATGCTGGTCTATCCAATCACGATACTCGTGGATTTTCGCATCGGCGTATTTATAACTTGAATTTCTGTCAGGTCGTGTCTGTCCCGCTGTCCTGAGAGTTGCATCAATCTGTGCGGCTATGGCATAAACCTCTTTTTCCGCATCGGCATATTCCTTTTCGTTCATACCGTGTTTTATCTGCTCATAGAATTCATCAATCCTTGCATAGAGCTTATCGACAAGTGCGTCAGCCTCTTCATTGCCCGTCTTTTTATACTGTGTTTTTAAATCTATATAATACTCCTTCATCCATGCATCGGGGTCAATTTTCTTGGGCTGATAAACTACTGTCGGTGTCTGTGTCATTCTCTCTGAAACGGGTTCGCTCACATCGTCTGAAGCTTCATTTATGTCTTCTTCACCCGATATGCTTTCCACGCCGAGAAATGTTGTACGCTCTTCCATAAATGTTTCTATTGCAGACACGGTTGAAACCGTGACGGCAACGGCAAGAATAAGAATTGCTGCAACAAGAAGCACTGTTTTAGGTCTGATTCTCTTTTTCATTGCGGCAGCTTTTTTCATGAATGCCGTCACATCCTCCTCGCTGACACGGAAATGCGGATTGTGTCTTGCTTCCTCGGCTTCTCTTATAAATGCAACAGCCAGTGGCTCGTTACAGTCAGCAATAACCTTTTTCAGCAGAGCTTCATTGTAACCGTTCATCATACAGCATCCTCCTTTTCAATAATGTTTTTCAGTTTCTTTATACTCCTGTGGGCAGCCATTCTCACGCTGTCCTTTTTTATACCCAGAGCTTCTGCTATCTGTTCATCCTCCAGCTTCAGGGAATAGCGCATGAACAGAAGCTGTCTGTCACGGTCATCAAGGTTTTCATAAGCCGTCTTAAGGGCTTCGTAAGAAAATTTTTCTTCTGTCTCCTCTTCGACATTTCTGATTTCTGCTCTTTCAAACTCTGCCGTGTTCAATGCCTGTACCTGTGCTATTTTCGCCTCCTCCCTGAGGAATCTCTTCGCCGTGTTGTCAACAATTACGGCAAGGTAACACATAAGCTGTTTTTCATCGACCTTTTTTATGCTGTCGAAATACCTGACCACATGAAGCATGACCGTCTGTGCAATGTCTTCGCTTTTTGTTATGTCATCCACATGGCTCATTGCCCTTTTTCTGAGCCATGCATAATATTTTCTGTACATGGCTTCGACCTTTTTCATATCCTCATTGTCAAGAAAATCAACAACAGCAGTAAACATAAAATCACCGTCCTTTTTCCCTCTCATTATATATAAGTCTGATAACCCCGCCGCTGCAACTTAAAAACAGAAAAAAACTGCAGCCCTGACGGACTGCAGAAATAAGTTTGTTTTACAGCTTTGAATATCCGTAGCAGTTGATAAGTGCGTCGATTTTGACCTTATCCTTGCAGAGGGGACATTCGTGAGAGGGAACTGAGAAGTAGTCGGGCAAATCGTTGGGATTGAAGACAGAATCAACCTGATAGCCTGCGATTTCATCAGTTGTGGCAAAGATTGAACCGATGCCCACAACCTCACCACCGTAATATCTGACGGCTTCAATGGCATTCTTGACCGTGTTGCCCGATGCAACTGAAACAGCAAGAACGAGAACATGCTTATCCTTGACCATGGGAACAATATTGTCTCTGAGAATAAGCTGTGATGAGCCTGTCATTTCAGGTGTGACAACATAAACTGTCTGATGTGCATTGATATTCATGAAATCATGCTTTGTAAGTTCCTCAGCAAGGCATGTGCCGATAACTTCCGTGCCGTCAAGACAGAGAATTGTGTCAACGATTCTTGTATTATAGTTATAATTACGGCAGATTTCCTTTGCGACAGCCTTTGCTTCCGACAGTCTTGACTTCTGTGCGGCAACATCAATGTAGTAGTTGCTGTGAGAATGTGTTGAAGCAAAATGACCCTTTGATGCTCTCAGGAAAAGGTCGCTGTGAGTTGTCGTAATTTTTGAAACTTTCTGTGTAGGCATGTAAAATACCTCCTTGATTTATTTTGCACATATATAATGTGTACTTATTGTACAATAATTACCGTGTGATTTCAAGGTTTTTAGAGCATTTTTATATAAAAATTTTCATCAGGGCAGAATATTGCCTGCACTCATGTATATTCCGTACCATTCATCACGGTCAAGAACGATATCGGTTGCCTTCAGGCACTCGAGCATTCTTTCCTTTTTGAGAGTACCTGTTATGGGCTGGAATTTTGCAGGATGTGACAGAAGCCATGCCATGACGATTGTTGTTTTTGAAACACCGTATTTTCCGGCAAGCTCTGAGAGCTTTGCATTGAGCTCGGGATAATCGGGATTATCAATGAATGTACCTGCAGCAAAGCCGTGCTGGAAGGGTGACCATGTCTGGATTGTGATTTTGTTGAGACGGCAGTATTCAATGATTCCGCTTCCTCTTTCAACGGCTGAATCGTTGAACATGTTGACATTGAGTCCTGACTGAATCATGGGGCAATGGGCAATGCTCAGCTGCATCTGATTTGCAACGAGAGGCACATTGAGATTCTGCCTGAGATACTCCATCTGCCAGATGTTTTCATTGGAAACACCGAAATTGCGGACCTTTCCGTTTGACTTGAGAATGTCAAAGGCTTCACAGATTTCCTCAGGATCCATCATTGTGTCGGGTCTGTGGAGAAGAAGCACATCGAGGTAGTCAGTGTTGAGTCTTTTCAGACTGCCGTCAACGCTTTCAAGAATATGCTTCTTTGAAAAGTCAAATCTCTTGCCGGGCACAATACCGCACTTTGACTGAATGAACATCTTTTCACGGAGAGTGTCGTTCATTCCGATTGCTTCGGAGAAAATCTTCTCTGCCTCTCCCCCACCGTAAATATCGGCATGGTCAAAGAAATTTGCGCCGTTATCAAGGGCTGTTCTGATGAAATCTTCTGCAGTTTTAAGGTCAGTCTTTCTGTTGAGTCTCCAGAAGCCGACTGCAATATTGGGAACTTCAAGGTCTGAAACACCAAGGCTTAATTTTTTCATTTCTATTTACCTCTCTTTTTATAATGTATTAACAGAAAGCTGACGGAATATTCACACTCCGTCAGCATTATCATTCTATCAGAATATATAATATCTGAAATTATTGCCGTCCTGAACTGTCACAAGAAGTGAGTCGCCCGAGAAGATGGGGTTGACAACGCTTCTGAAAATTTCATCACTGTAAACAGCAGTAACACTGCCTGTTGCTTTTTCTGCAACAACTGCAACGGCATATTTTGATTCCGAATAGCCTCTGACAAAGATTCTGTCGCCGTCACACTCGAACATATCTGCCCTGAACTTGTCAGCACCGCCAAATGTGAGCTTGACTTCCTTGTCATCCGAGATATCATAGACACTGTTTGTTGTCAGAACATAGATGCAGTCATCACTGACAAGAATGTCTTCTCTCTTCACACCGTCAAAGGTCTTTATTACAGATGTTTCGTCGCTGTCTTCATTGAGCTTTTCAACGATAACATTGCCGTTATCATCTGTTGTGATGTATGTCACACCGTCTTCAGACTGGTCTGCCCAATAGCCGAGAACATCCTTTGCAAGATTGATATTATCTGTGTTGTTACCGCTGCCACCGCTTCTGAGAAGGTCAACCCTTTCATCATCCTCAGCATACTGTCTGCCTGAAAAGAAAATCTGATGTGTGAATGAGCCGTCAATTGCGGCATCATTGACCATACTGTAGTCAGCTCTCTTTGCACCATTGAGACCGACAGTTCTGTTGGCCTCTGAAAGATGTCTTGATGCTGATGAATCCTCTGTATCAAACACGAAGGGCTCTTCAAAAATCTTGTCGTTGCTGTAGAAATCATCTGCAGTTGTGTCAACAAGGAGCATGCATGTTCCCTCTGATGCATCCTCATACCTTGAGCCGAAGTTTGTAAGACGGAAGAATGCATAGGGGTAAAGGTCAAATTCATCTGTACTGCCTGTGTAAAGACCGTAGCCTGAAATGACACCGTCTTCCTCGTAATATGTCACGGTTGTGCTGACCTTTCTCTCACTCATGGTAACACTGACATCATAAGTGCCTGTTGCCTCAACGGGGAAGAATGTATTCTCGTCAAGCGCGAAAAAGTTGACCTCGCCCGTTGTTGACATTGTATAGAAAATGTGTTCCATATCTGTTTTAAGATAGGGTAATGAATTATCTGCCGATGCAAGGACATCAGCCGAATAATCGCTGCCGCCTGCAAAGCCCTCTGCATCTGTTGTCTGTTCCTCACCGGGATGAATGACACTGTCAAGCACACCGCTGAAAACAAGAACTGCAAACACGCATACAACAGCAAAAACTGCAAGCACTATTGTCAGCTTCTTTTTGTTATCCATAACGGACACCTCCTGATTATATATACGGAAATATTATAAACCTTTTTTATGATTGTGTCAACACATTTCCGAAGCCTGTACTGTATGTGAAAAGTAAAACATATATTAAAATTAAATAAAGGTTTTAATTTTATATTGTTTTATGGGGATTAAAATGTTATCATTGATTTATAAACGACAAAAAGGAGCATATTATGGGTTTTTTCAACAGAAGATATATACCTTATTATATAGTGGGCGGGCTTATCATCATTCTGTCACTCGTAATAGTCATCATTCTTACCGCATTTGACGCTTACAGGCCCGAGCCCGAAACCACCACAAGAGAAATCACAACAGAAGACAGGGGCAATTTCCCATACTATCCCGATGTACCGGCAAGTGCTTTCGACACAAAATACTTCACGACCGAAAACGGACGGGTCATATACACCGACGAAGCCGTAAAATATTACACAGGCGTTGATGTTTCCACATTTCAGGGCAACATTGACTGGGATGCCGTTGCCGATGACGGTATTGATTTTGCAATAATCAGAGTAGGTCTCAGGGGCTACGGTTCAAAGGGCAGCATGCACGAGGACGAAAAAGCAAGAAGAAATATTGAGGGTGCTCTCGATGCAGGGCTGAAGGTTGGTGTTTACTTCTTCTCACAGGCGATAAACACAGAGGAAGCCGTTCAGGAGGCTGAGCTTGTTCTCGATATTATTAAAGATTACAACATCACATATCCTGTTGTTTTTGACTGGGAAAATGACGAGGGAAAAGGCATGAGAACAGACAATCTCCCCGACAGCGTGCTGACGGACTGTGCCGTTGCATTCTGCGAAAGAGTAAAAGCTGAGGGTTACACCCCTGCCGTATACTTCAATCTGAATTTCGGATATCTCAGGTACGACCTGAGCCGTATCAGGGACTATGTTTTCTGGTATGCACAGTATGAGGGAACAGCACCGGAATTCTACTACAATTACAGTATATGGCAGTATTCCGACCAGGGCAGTGTGGACGGAATCAAGGGTGATGTTGACCTGAATATTTCATTCAGTGACTTCTCATAAAGCAAATAAGAGGTAATACGGAAAGTTTCCGTGTTACCTCTCATTTTTTATACATATCTTATGTGAGTGAGCATTGAAACAACATCACACTAATTGCTGTCATCCGTCATAATGAATAATTCATATCTTCTCTGTTCACACAACGAAGTATGGCGGTGCCGTCACGGTGATATTCAACTACCGTTACGGAAACATTGTCAAGAGCAAACCTGAAAACATGAGGTTTTACGCCCAATGCGGTGGGAATCAGATGCTCGAGAATTCCGTGATGGCTGAAAACAGCAACTCTGTCACCGAATGTGAAGCGGCTTTTCAGGTAATCGATGACTTTTTGTGCTCTGATATCATTTTCCTCATCGGTTGCACAGACAAAGTCATATTCCGTTGTTCCGTAAAGCTTTGTTTCGCACATTTTCGCATTGTCGTAGCGTTTGCGAAGATATTCCTCACTGCAGCCGTAATAGCCGGGAGTACATCCGCACTCCACAAGCTCAGGACAGATTTCAATAAGAGGGTTGTCACCCTTTGCCCTGCAGACACCTGCCGCTGTTCTGAATGCACGCAACAAGGAGCTTGAAATGTATGCATCAAAGTGAACATCCCTGAGTTTTTCACCCAGAAGCTCGCATTGTCTTTCACCCTCTGCAGTAAGCTCCCCGTCGCTGGGGTCACGGTCACCTATATCCTCATAACAGGTCTGAGCATGACGGATAAAAACGATTTCCAGAGTATCTTTATTTTTCATAATCTGTTATTCCTTTCTGAGCATCCTTCCACTTTATTGCTTATGCTTTTCCATAAACTCAATGCTTCTCATCCAGCTGTGTCTTGAGAAGAAGTGCTTTGAGTGAATTTTGAAGAATCCTATACTGCCGTCGGTGAGACTTTCTCCGGCGACAATGTAATTTTCTGTGTCCTTCATGCCCTGAAGACCGTCTTTCTCCCACATTTCCGAAGCTGCAAGACAGCACAGCTGCTGTGATTCGGGGTCTGCCCAGGCATCCATATCGCAGCTGCCCACAACAACAAATCTCGGCGCAATTGCAGCAAGGAGATAATGCTGGTCAAAGATGTCCGAAATGTTATCCTTTGTATATTTTCTGTAATTTCTGCAGAACCAATAGGGGAAGTTTGCAACTATATCTGAAATATTTTCTCCACGCAGTCTCTCTTTTCTGCTGATGTTCTCAAAAATCTTACCCGTGCTTCCGTGGGCAATGGAGTCACCTGCACAGCCTGCCGCATTTGAGAATGCAAAGGTGAATCTTTCATCAAGCATAGCCGTATAGAGTGAAGTTTTGCCGAGTCTTGAATGGCCCGAAATCATAACATTCTTTTCATCGGTTGAGGGAAGTGTCAGACCGTAATCAAGGACACGCATCGCAGCCCATGCCCATATGCCGATTTTTCCGCAGGCTGTGTCAGTATTCTGTCCCTCGGGCAGAAGCATCGGTGCAAGTCCTGTCGAAAAGTCACCGTCATCACTTGACACATCCTTGTAGCAGAAAAGGAGATAATCCACATCGTATTCACTCATTTCCTCTCTGGGGAAATAGTGTGAAGCCTCCATGCAGTGAAAATTGTTTATGATAATGAGAGGTCTTTTTCTGCCGTCAACATGCATCAGACGGTCAATCCTGAAGCTGTGGCTCTTTTCGCCGATATTGATTGTCATGTTCACATACGAAAAATGAACATCACCGCAACAGTACCTGTCTTCAATCAGCACAGGCTCTGAAACGGAATATGTAAACGGCACATCGGGAAGATAGCCGTATACCTCTCTCTGCATGATTTCTTTCATTTCATCCCTCGTTTTAAGAGGGGGGAGATTTCTTTTTATGAGTTCATCCTTTAACATCAGACCACCCCGTGAAAATATATTTTTTCTTCTTTATTAAGATTATAGCTTTTAAGGATGTCCGAGTCAAGGTCTTCATTATGAATATCAACGGCATTTATTCCGTGATTTGTGTATGTGGTGTAGTAATAAATCCCTTTATCTGCATTCATGCAGGATGTGTACAGAGTGATTTCGTATTTGTCACCAACTGTACAGCACCCTTTCTGCTGGTCGACAGAGCCGAGAATATGAAAAAACTGATTGACGGAGGATTCTTCATCATTGTCTGAAACAGAATTCATCTTCACAAAGGCGCTCCTTACAAACCGTGACTGTGAAGACAGGTCACCGGGCAATCCGAGAGCCCCCATTCCGCGGCTGTAAAGCTGAAAATCAATGTCAGCAGAAAAATTGCTGACGGGCTGAGCCGAGGACAGCTGCATGTAATTGTTGAGATTGTGCATCTGGTAGGGAAACGGAGGGTTGTTTGTCAGCACGCCCACGGGATTGTCATGGATATGCAGTCCGTCCTTCATACATTCCACTGTGACTGACTGAGTTTTGTCAGAGAGCATCCAATGAAGCTGTGCTGTGGGCAGGTCATTACTGAAGGGTGTGTCTGTCAGATTGATTTTCTCAAGAAGATATCTTGCTTCCTGCACACTTCCGCACTGGCTGAGAATCCACGGAATAAACTCATAGACAGCAACATTGTCCTTGTTTTCCTTTTCTTTTCCGAAAAATGCATTACCCACGAAATTAAGCCCTGCCATACAAAGCCCCTTTTCATTCATTGCATCAAAATAAAGGGGATAATTCTCGCAGACATAAGCCATGCCGATTATGGCATAATGGGAATTGAGTTTTCTGCCGTTTGTGAATTCAAAACGGAATTTACGGGGCGTGACAGTCACCCTTTCGTTGTATGAAAGCTCACTGTCAAGAGTCCTGCCGAAATAAAAATTGTCTGTTCTGTAGGTTATAGCTGTGCACATAAAATCACCATAAATCAGAATTTGTCGGGATAATGCACAATGCAAAATGCATAATGCACAATTATATGTTTCTCATCGTAGGGACTGCCATTGGCAGTCCGTCGTAATACAAACATATTTCGTAGGGCGGGTTGCCCTGTCAAGTGTAACATGGTAAACAGGAGTGCAAGGACATGGTATACACATTTAGAGCCTTGAAATATGTCTGTTAATAAGTTTACCGTCATGAACGGAGAA
>JAFUIY010000098.1 GCA_017473925.1 Clostridia bacterium
ACATTACGCAATCGGCGGGTTGAGGGCAACCCGCCCTACGAAGTTTGTTTTTATTTTATATGAATATTCGATGAAAGAGCATTTCATTGTGCATTGTGCATTATGAATTATGCATTAAACAGTTCGACAAATTACTGTTTATGTAAGCTGGTCTAATGTCAATTCATATGCCGGAAGAAAATCCTTTATAAAATCATCTGCTTCGGGCATATTCATGTTTTTTATTGAGTCAAGTGTGGATTGTTCAGCCTTTGCAAACTCCATATTACCGGCTTTTCTCTCTTCAATACACTTGATAAGTGCTGAGATTTTGTCTGCAGCCTTTACAATTTTCCACAGCTCCTCGTCGCTCTCCTTTTCATTGAAAAGGAAATCAAAATCTTCCCTTAAATCATCGGGAAGAGTGCCGAGAAGCTTCTCCGAAGCCACTGCTTCCACCTTTTTGTAAGCATCCTTTATTTCAGGGTTGAAATATTTCACGGGAGTGGGCAGGTCACCTGTGATAATTTCGGGCATATCGTGAAAAAGCCCTAAAAGTGACGCCCTTTCGCCGTTGTAAGCCTTGCCGTAACGCCTGTTGCCGATAACACAAAGGACATAGGCAACTGCCGATACCTCATGGGAATGCTGACTGAGTGTATCGGCACTTGTGTTACGCATAAGTGCCCAACGGTTGATATATTTCATCCGTGAAAGAAAAGCATAAAAATGACTGCTCATCATCTCTGTACTCTTGCTCCTGCACCGCCGATGATACCCTCAACCTCTTTGAGTCTTGCTGTTGAAGTGTCACCGGGAGTTGTCATGGCAAGGGCACCGTGTGCAACACCGTAGTTGACAGCCTTCTGTGCATCATCGTAAGTCATAAGTCCGTAAACAAGACCTGATGCAAAGGAGTCACCGCCGCCTACTCTGTCAAGGATTTCAAGACCGGGAAGCTCAAGTCCCTTATAAACTTCACCGTTTGCATAAACCATTGCACTCCAGTCGTTGACTGTTGCAGTTTTTACTGTACGGAGTGTAGTTGCGATAACCTTGAAGTTGGGATATACCTTGCAGACTTCACCGAGCATCTTGACATAACCGTCGAGATTGAGCTCCTTGAGGTTTTCGTCATTGCCTTCGATTTCAAAGCCGAGACAAGCCGTGAAATCTTCCTCATTACCGATCATAACATCAATGTAGGGAGCGATTGTTTTGTTGACTTCCTGAGCCTTTGCCTTGCCGCCGATGTCATTCCAGAGTGAAGGACGGTAGTTAAGGTCATAAGAAACGATTGTGCCGTATTCCTTTGCCTTTTTGACAGCTTCAATAACAACCTCTGCAGTTGTTTCTGAAAGTGCAGCGAAGATACCGCCTGTGTGGAGCCATCTTACACCGAGTGTGCCGAAAATGTAGTCCCAGTCAACATCACCGGGCTTGAGCTGAGAAACAGCTGTGTTGCCTCTGTCTGAAACACCTGATGCACCCCTGATGCCGTAGCCACGCTCTGTGAAGTTAAGACCGTTTCTTACCTTTCTGCCTGTGCCGTCATAGGGTACCCACTTGATGAATGATGTGTCAACACCGCCCTGAAGAATGAAATCCTCAACAAGACGGCCTACATCGTTATTTGCAAGGGCAGTTACAACAGCAGTCTTCATGCCGAAGCAACGGCGAAGACCTCTTGCAACGTTATATTCACCGCCGCCTTCCCATACAGTGAACTGACGGGCATTTCTTACTCTCATTTCACCGGGATCAAGACGAAGCATAACTTCACCCAGAGAAATCATATCAAACATGCAATCTTCTTTTTTCTTGAGCTGAATTAATGACATACAAATGCCTCCGATTTATTATTATTCATTATAATTATACCCCTTATATACTCTTAATGCAAGACAGAGAAATAAAAAAATCATCGGCGAACCGATGATTTTTTTCTTATTGATTCAGAATGTATCAATTTTTGCACTGACACGAAGAATCTTTCTTGCATCTGCTGCTGTGATTTTACCGTCCTTGTTCACATCAGCTGCAAGGAACAGATTGCCCTCAAGAGTCTCAAGCTTTGCACTTGTACGAAGAACGATTCTTGCATCTGCAGCTGTGACCTTGCCGTCACCGTTTGCATCACCGAGTATATAGTCCGGAATAATGGGTCGTGTTGTGTTTTCAGGCTTTGTGGTTGTTTCCGGTCGTGTTGTAGTTTCAGGTCTTGTGGTTGTTTCCGGTCGTGTTGTAGTTTCAGGTCTTGTGGTTGATTCGGAATTTTTAAGTATGTTGATAAGTGCTGAAGATGTATTGACCTCAACTGCAGAACCGTTGTCATCATACATTTTGCAATCAGTAAATTCCAATTTGGCGTTTCCGTCCATTTTTGCTATGAAATTCAAATAGATCAGCACACCGTTCTGACCATATCCTTCTGTTCCGTTGAATGTAAAACGAATCCGATTGCCTTTTGACTGATAATCCGTATTGCAGTTTTTTGTATATGCATCAAGTTTTTCATCAAATGAATATGACTCTAATTTTAGTAGTTCATTGTCGTATTGAATAGTAAAGTTTCCACCATAAACATTACTTGCACCATTTATATTGACAGGAACACTGAATTGTTCGCCTTCTTTTACAATAATTGATTCTACAAATACCATAAGAGTGTCATGATTGTTGGGAGATGTAGTTTCCTCAGGTTTTGTTGATGTTTCAAGTTGCGTTGTTGTTTCTGAATTGTCAGTTATACTGATATTTCCTGAAATAGTCTCGATCTCAACAGAAAAACCATTGCCGTCGTACATTTTGCAATTAATGAATTTTAATTGAGCGGTACCGTTTGTTTTTGCTTTGAAAGTGAATACGATAACAGTACCATCAGTGTTGTATTCATCTGTTCCGCTGAAGGTGAAGCGAATGAGATTTCCAGCTGCCTGATAGTCAGTGTTGCAGTTTTTGGTGTAGTTATCAAGTTTGCTATCAAAAGAATAAGATTCAATTTCAAGCAAATCATTGTCATATTGAAGTGTGAAGTTGCCACCGTAAATGTTATCAGCGTCTGTTATAGTAACCGGAACGCTAACAGATTCGCCTTTTTTTACATTTGTGCTTTCAATAGCTATTTCCGGAACAGTAACGGGCTCTGATGTAACTTTGACTGAGGCATTATTTACCGTAAGAGGGATGGAATTTCCGTTTTCATCATACAATTTGTATGAAACAAATTTTAGCAATGAAGAGCCTGTTTTTTCTTTAGCTGTGAAAGATAATGTAATTAAGGTGCCGACTGAGGATAATTCAGAAGCACCGCTGAATGTAACTCGGATTAAATTCCCTTTTGACTGGTAATTTGTATTACAGTTTTTTGTACAATCACTGACAATACTCCCGAAAGCGAAAGAATCAACAGTCATAAGGCTGCTATCATATTCTATAGTGAAATTTCCTCCGTAAATTCCTGACACATCTGATAGGTTTATGTCAACTGATAACTGTTGACCCGGTTTTGCTGTTTTGTTTTCCGCAGAAAGTATCGGTTCTGTTTTTGCAACTGTTGTGAAACAAATTATTGCACTAAATACACTAAATGTTAATATTAATGAAAGTGCAATGCAGACAATTTTTTTATAAACAGTCATTATTGCCGTCTCCTTTTTATCAGGATAAAGATGAAATGAAACCTGCGTCAAATCTTGAGATAATGACAGCATCTCCGGCATCAACAACACCGTCGCCATTTACATCTCCTGCTTCAAGCTGTTCAGCCGTGAGAGTAATAAAGCCGGCATCATAACGAGAAATAAGAACGGCATCTCCGGCATCAACAACACCATCATTATTTACATCGCCGAGAGTAACATCAGGTTCTACAGGGGGCGTTACGGTTGTTTGTTCCACACAGTCACCGGAAACTGTTATGGAGTATTCTACATTGGCAACTTTTCCGTAATTATAATATCCGTCTGATATTTTTATATAGTATGTTCCCGGTGTTACGCCTATATCTGAGAAGTTAGTTGTTCCGGATGTTCCGATTACAGTACCCGAATATACATTATCATAAGAATGTGAATACTTATAAAGGATAAAAGACCACTTCGCATTCGTGTCTGTAAGTACTGGATTGGTAAATTTTATATCAATATTTCCGTTTTTTGTTACTTTAAACTCATAATAATCTATATCATCTCCGTTATATAAATATCCGTTATAGGATGCATTACCATATATTTTGTCTGCAGAAGCATAAGTATTATTTAGTTCGGATTCCCAGTATTCTGATGCAGTAAAATCAACTTTAATATTATATTCAGTATTTGCGACCTTACCGTAGTTATAATAACCGTCTGCAACTTTTATGTAATATGTTCCCGGTATTACACCAATTTTTGGGAACTCGGTTTTTCCTTTTGTTGCATATACATCGTGATAATGTATTGAATCGTAAGAATCAGCATATCTATATACGGTAACTGCCCATTTTGCATTTCCATCTGTAAGTAAAGGATTGTA
>JAFUIY010000099.1 GCA_017473925.1 Clostridia bacterium
AGGGTCGATTTATTAACCGAGGTTAATAAATCGACCGCACATTTTCGCTTGTTTGTCAAGTCTTTTTGCAAATATTTTTTCAAAAAAACAAAACCGGGCTCATTTTTGAGCTCGGTTTGTCTCTTAACTTAATGATATTGGGGATAAGCCTCTCTTTTTTTTGATTATATAATTTCAAACAAGAATCCGAATCTGAATTCCTTTTCATCAATCAGACGGTTGTTTTCGTCGTTGTTGAACTCATCACTTTCGCTGTGGGCTGTGAATCTGCCGTCGAGGTTAAGGATTGTGTAAGGCTCCCTCTCAAGCTCGAAATGATGCTTTTTTTCGGTAAGCTGTTCTGCTGAAAAGTGAGATGCATTGAATGAAAAATCAGGTATACCGAAGCCTGTTGCAGTAACGGATGTGCCTGCATCATTGCTGAGTGTTACGCGTCTTGTCTTATAGTGAGAAGAATTTTCCTGAGGTCTGATATAAGGCACATAGTTTTCGGTGACTGTGAGTGCGTAGTTGCCGAATTTTGCAGCCTTGTTTCTGTCGGCGTATGTTTCGATTTCACCGAGACCGAAATAATCGATGTTTTCAAAATCTTCTTTGAGAATAAGCTCCATTCCGATTCTCGGAAGCACGGGAGCTTCTTTTTTGATTTTGCCGTCAATTTCCATGGAGAAAGTGCCGTCATTGCTGAAGATATAGTCAACATCAGCCTTGATAACAGGAGGATTTGCAGGGCCTCCCAGTGCAATCTTTGTCTTTATGATAATTGCATTTTCTGTTTTTTCGACTTCTGCAGAGTATGTCTTCTGTTTTACATGGTGAAGATTGTTTGCATACCATGCAGGTGATGAGCCGACATTGTAGCTGGGTGCTCTCCAGAGCTTGAATGATGTGGGCTTTGCAAGAATTTCTTCATCATTTTTCTTTATTGATGCGATTCTGCCGTAAGCTTTATCGAATGTGTATTCGTTTTCACCGTTTGTGATTGTTACGAATCTGTCGCCCTCTTCACAGACGAGGAGCTTTGTTTCTCTTTCGGTTTCTGCCTTTGCACTTTCAATTTCAAACTGTCCGAAGCCGACTTCATAGCCTGCATCTGCCCAGAGTGTGTCATTCTTCTGTCTTACGGAAACAGTCAGGAATGTGTCACCCGTGTAATTGAACTCATCAATACCTGTAAGACGGAATTCCTTTTTGTCCTGAGGAGCAATATCAAGTGATTCAATTCTGCCCGATACGATTGTGATACCGTTGCTTTCGACTTTCCAGTCTGCATAGAGGTCTGAAAGGGGAGTGAAGTAACGGACATTCTTTATTGTGAGTGTACCGTCTTTGTATTCTGTTCTGAAAGGCTCATAGACCTTTTTCATATCATAATAGCCGGGACGGGGAGTTCTGTCAGGGAAAACAAGACCGTCAATACAGCAGATACCGTTGTTGGGATAATCGCCGAAGTCACCGCCGTAGTAGTAACGGGGATTGCCTTCTTCGTCATCAATTCTTACAGCATGGTCGCTCCATTCCCAGATACAGCCGCCGCAGTGATTTTCGTATTTATCAACAAGCTTCCAGTATTCGTGAACATCGCCCGTTGACATTGAGCATACATATTCGCACCAGTAGAAAGGCTTGTCGTAATCGGGATTGTTGAGATAGCCCTCTGTATAGTTGTAGCCTGAGTACATACGGCTTTCCACATCGGAAATATCAGCAAAGTTCTCTCCCTCGGGAACTGCCTTGAACTCAAGATGAGCATTTTCGTAATGAACGATTGCAGTATTGTCACGGGACTTGATGTAGTTTCTCATTGCTCTGTGATTTTTACCGCAGCCGCTTTCGTTTCCGAGCGACCACATAACAACACAGCCCTGATTCTTGTCCCGCTCAAAGAGGTGCTCTGCTCTGTCAACATAAGCCTCTTCCCATTCGTCAACGGTTGAAAGCATTGACCAACGGAACCAGTCCCAGTCTTCGTCGGTATTCCAGCCCATGCCGTGAGTTTCAATGTCTGCTTCGTCTACAAGATAGAAGCCGAGTGCCTGGGCAAGCTCAACAAAACGGGGGTCATTGGGATAATGTGAAGTTCTGATGCAGTTGACATTTGCCCTCTTCATCATAAGCAGGTCTTTTTTCATATCGTCAACTGTCACAACATAGCCGTTTTCTGTTGAATCGTGACGGTTGATGCCCCTGAGCTTTGCTGCCTTGCCGTTGATAAGGAGCTTTTTGTCCTTTATTTCCTTTTTGCACAGAGCAATAGGAAGAGGTATGATTTCATCTTCAACTGTCAGGAAAAGAGTGTAAATGTGGGGCTTTTCATCGTTCCACATCAAAGGCTCGTCAATTTTTATTTCAAAGTGATTTCTTGCGCTGTCACCGTTGCCTATAACATAGCCTGCAGGTGAAATAAGGCCGTAGCTGATGTCAGCTTTTGCATTCAGTGTGCAGTCAACATCAAGAGTCGCAATCGAGTAATCGTCACTGAAGCTCTGCTTTACATAAACATCCTCAAGACGGACTTTGCTTCTTGAAAGAATGTAGACCTCTCTGAAAATACCTGAAAGACGGAAGAAATCCTGGTCTTCAAGGTATGAACCGTCACACCATTTCACAACAAGAACTGCAATTCTGTTTATGCCCTGATGCACATACTTTGTGATGTCAAATTCGCTTGTTGCATGGCTTATCTGACTGTAGCCCACAAACTGACCGTTTATCCACAGATAGAAGCAGGATGCAACACCCTCAAAGGTGAGAATGTTGTCTCTGTCAATCATTTCGTCGTTCACATAAAACTCTCTGATAAATACGGAACAGGGGTTTTCGTCAGGCACATGGGGAGGGTCTGTGGGGAACGGATAATAAAGGTTTGAGTAAAGGGGAGCATCGTGCTCCACATCTTTATATAACTGAACATTGCCGGGAACGGGTACTTCGGGAAGTGACGCATAATCAAAACCGTCTGCAAAAAATTCGCAGTCAATGTCTTCAAAGCTGTTATAGAATTTGTAATTCCACTCACCGCAGAGGGAAGTGAAATATGCACTTTTTTCTCTGTCGCCCGAGAGTGCATCCTGAAGATTTTCGTAAGGAATGAAATATGCTCTCGGCTTTTCGGTGCCGAAGTGCAGAACTTCTAAGCTTTTATGGTATGATGGTATTTTCATTTTAACACCTGCTTTGTTTTTGATAAAATGATATTAGCATAAATTATTGATTAAATCAATAAGAAACGGTAATTTATTGCTCAGCACAAATTACTGTCTGTTCCTGTATCTCCCCGGCGTTGTACCCGTATATTTTCTGAAAAGCTTTGTGAAGTAATTGACATCAAGGATTCCGCAGTGCTGTGCAACCGTCTGAATCTGGAGAGATGTTGATGTAAGCAGTTTTTTTGCATGCTCAATTCTTTTTTCGTTTACAAAGTGTGTAAAAGTCTTGGTTGTTTCTTTTCTGAAAAGAGAAGAAAAATAGCTTTCGTTTATGCCGAGCTCTTCTGATACTGCTTTCAGGCTCAGGTCTGCAGTAAGATCACAGTCAACAATTGCCATTGCTTTCTGAACAGACGGTGAAAAATTTCTCAGTGTATGTTCTTTTACAAGACTGTTGTATTTTTCTATCATTTCAGATGATAATGAACCGATATCCTTTTCATCGGAAGCAGCTTCTATCTTTTTCGCGAATTCTGATGATAATCTGTCGATGAAGTAGGGAGGTACACCGCCGTCCTGAACAGCTTTCCTCAGTAGAGTATTCATTATAATCATATAATTTTTTGCATTTCTCAGTTCATCTTCTGTTCTTGCTTCAAAAACAAACTCAGATGCATGCCCGAGCATATGTGCTATTTTATGTGCCTGACCCTTTGAAACTGCATCCATCATTTTTCTTTCGGCTTCATAGCGTGATTCAATAAGATTCACTGTCAGCATTGATTCTTCCTTCAGTTCGTTGAATGCATCGGTATTTATGATGTAGTATGATTCTTTTGTCTGTCTGCTGTGTTTTTTTAATGTGAAATTGTCAATTCCCCATATTGCTTCTCCCAGCCCGGTCAGCAGTGCAAAAAGTACTGATGAATCTGAAATTCTCGTAACATTGCCGTAATACCTGCTGAACTGAGTAAACAGATGAGGGGATATATTCTGCTTTTCTGCATTTTCCAGCAGCTTCTGTCTTGTCATTTCTTCAGTAATGTAAGGTCCGCATACAAGTAGCTGAGAAGCAGCCGTATCAGGCAGAGGAACTATAATATAGTTACACATGAACTCATCTGTAAGGACAGTTATCGTATTGTTTGCAGATATTGTCATCAGTTCCTTTAAAATCGATTGATTATCGGGTTCAATCCCGAGATACAGTCTCAGCCCTAAGTCAATGTTTGAAGGAATCTGATTGTTGGTTATAATATGTGAATCAAGCTGCATGTTTTTTAATACTTTTCTTGTAAAATCAAGCTCTTTGCTGTAATGCATCGGATATATCATCCTCTTGTTGTGAATTTAAACAATTATATTGTTATTATTCCATATTTTTTATAGAAAATCAAGATATATTATAAAAATTGTGCTATTAATACTAAAAATAATACTAACTCAAAATTGATAAATATATTACAATATAATCAAGGGTATTCCTCAGGGAATATACATATTAAAAGAAAGTGTGGATTATTTATGGCTAAAAAACCAAAAGAGCTTGTAAACGGTAAAAGACCATTCGGCAAGCGCGACCTTGTGTCTTATGCTGCAGGTGACCTCGGCTGTAACATGAGCTTCGCTCTTAAGAGCTCTATCATGGCAATTTTCTGGACTCAGTACATGGCTCTCGGTGAAGAAATGTATGCATTCCTTCTTATGATCGTTCAGGTATGGGATGCTATCAATGACCCCCTGCTCGGCTCAATGTTTGACGCAGACAAGAGAAGCTATAAGAGAGGCAAGTTCAAGACTTATATTTTTGTCGGTGCTTTAGGCCTCCTGTTCTCAGGTCTTTTCTTCTTCCTGCCTCTTCCCAATGCTCCCAAAGTTATGAGATGCATACTTTTTGTTCTCGGTTATGTTCTGTGGGATGCGTTCTACACAATTGCAAATGTTCCTTACGGTTCAATGATGTCTGTTATTACAACAGTAGGCTCAGAGAGAGCTCAGCTTTCAACATGGCGTTCAATCGGTTCAATGGTAGGTAACATTGTTCCTATGGTTGTTCTTCCCATGATTTGCTACGATGCAAGCGAAAATCTCAAGGGTGAAGTTGTATTTATTGCAGCTATCATAATGGGTATTGTCGGTCTTCTTTGCTTTATCTTTATGCTTAAGACAACAACTATCCGTGTTGAAGAAAATTCAGTTACCATCAGTGAAAAGAAGCAGAAATTCAATGTCTTCAAGGCTATGGGTAACTTTATGAAGAACCGTGCAGCTATCGGTGCAACTCTTGCTGCTATGGCTATGTTTATTGGTATGCAGAGTTCAAGCACAGCAACAACAGTTCTTTTCCAGTCATATTTCGGTAATGCAAAGATTTCAGGTATCGTTATGCTTATAGGCTATCTTCCCATGTTCCTGTTTATGCCTTTCCTCAAAAGAATCGTCGATAAGTACGGCAAGAAGGAAGCTTGTGCAGCGGGCTCTGCTGTAAGCGTATTCGGCGCACTTCTTCTCTTCCTTCCTCTCGGTAACGGTATGGCAGGTCTTGTAGGCTATGTTGTCGCTCAGGTATTCTTCGGACTTGGTCTCGGTTTCTATACATGTGTTTCATGGGCACTTATGGCTGATGCTATCGACTATAACGAATGGAAGAATCATACAAAAGAAGAAGGTACAGTTTATTCACTTCATTCATTCTTCAGAAAGCTTGCACAGGGCCTTGGACCCTCAGCAGTTGTTCTTATAATGGGTCTTCTCGGTTATGACGGTGAACTCGGTGCTGCTCAGCCTTTCGAGGTTGCAACAAACATGAAATGGCTTGTTGCTGCATTGTACACATTCAGTGCCGTAGTTATGTTTGTTTCAATTGCTTTCATCTATGATCTTAACAAGAAAAAGGTTGAACAGATGACATCAGAGCTTGCAGAAAGAAGAGCTTCTGCTTCAGAAACAGAAAAAGCTTGATTTAACGGTTAATTATCAGGTGTCTGGCAAATACTTTTGTCAGACACCATATTTATAAAACAAAAAGGAGACGGAATATGAGAAAAATATTCAATTTCAACGCAAAATGGGCTTTTACAAAACAGGCAGATGAAGTCCCTGCAGCACTGCCCAATGACTGGGTGTGGGTGAATCTTCCTCACTCATGGAATGCAATTGACGGTCAGGACGGCGGAAACGATTTTTACAGAGGCACATGCTATTATGCAAAGAGTTTTTCAAAGCCTGACCTGCCCGAAGCAGACAGATATTATCTTGAAATAAACGGTGCAAATTCATCTGCTGATGTATATGTCAACGGAAAGAATCTTGCACATCATGACGGTGGTTATTCAACATGGAGAGTTGATATCACAGATGCACTTGAAACAGAAAATCTTTTTGTTATTGCTGTCGATAATTCGGCAAACGACAAGGTTTATCCGCAGGTTGCTGACTTCACTTTCTATGGAGGTCTTTACAGGGATGTAAATATCATCTGTGTCAGTGAATCACATTTTGACCTCGATTATTACGGCGGCCCCGGACTTATGGTTACACCCGTAGTAGAGGGAAAGGATGCAAAGGTTACCGTTGAAACATGGGTAACAGACAAAAAGGACGAGCAGATTCTCCGTTACACTGTTACAGACAAGCTCGGTAATGAGGTTTACAAGACAGAATCAAAGGATACAAAGATTGAGTTTGTGATTGAGAATGCACATCTCTGGCACGGTAAGAAGGACCCGTATCTTTACAATATAAAAATTGAGCTTGTTCAGTGTGATAATGTTCTCGATGACATAAAGACTCGTTTCGGTTGCAGAAGCTATGTTGTTGACCCCGAAAACGGCTTTATTCTCAACGGTGAGGAATACCCCCTCAGAGGTGTTTCAAGGCATCAGGACAGATGGGGCTTCGGCAATGCTCTTCTTCCCGAGCATCATGAAGAGGATATGGATTTAATCTGCGAAGTCGGTGCTACGACAATCCGTCTTGCACATTATCAGCATGACCAGTATTTCTATAATCTCTGCGATGAAAAAGGTCTTGTTATCTGGGCTGAAATTCCTTATATTTCACAGCATATGCCCACAGCGAGAGAGAATACAATTTCTCAGATGAAGGAGCTTATCATTCAGAATTACAACCATCCGTCAATCGTTGTATGGGGACTTTCAAATGAAATTTCAATGAAGGGTGACGAAGACCCTGACCTTCTTGAAAATCACAATATCCTCAACGATATGTGCCACGAAATGGATAAAACAAGACCCACAACAATTGCTGTTGTTTCTCCCTGTTCAATCGAAAGCCCCTATATTCAGATTCCCGACCTTGTTTCATACAATCATTATTTCGGCTGGTACGGTGGCGACACATCAATGAACGGTCCCTGGTTTGACAAATTCCACGAAAGACACCCTGATATCCCCATCGGATGTTCAGAATACGGCTGTGAAGCTCTCAACTGGCATACTTCAGACCCTGTTCAGGGCGACTATACTGAAGAATATCAGGCATATTACCATGAGGAGCTTATCAGACAGCTTTTCTCAAGAAAATATATGTGGGCAACTCATGTATGGAATATGTTTGACTTCGGTGCCGATGCAAGAAGTGAGGGCGGCGAAAACGGACAGAATCATAAAGGTCTTGTCACATTCGACCGTAAGTATAAAAAAGATTCATTCTATGCATACAAAGCATGGCTTTCGGATGAACCCTTTGTTCACCTTTGCGGAAAGAGATATATTGACAGAGTTGAGGATGTTACAAAGGTTACTGTATATTCAAATCAGCCTGTTGTTGAGCTGTTTGCAAACGGTGTAAGCCTCGGCAAAAAGGAAGCTGCAGACCATTTCTTCTACTTTGATGTACCCAATGCAGGTGAAACACATCTTCGTGCAGTAGCAGGAGAGCTTGCAGATGAGGGCATTATCCGTAAGGTTGATGTATTCAATGAGGAATACAGACTCAAAGAGAAGAGTGCAGTGCTCAACTGGTTTGATGTCACAACAGTTGACGGTTATCTCTCAATCAATGACAAGATGAGCGATATCATGGCTACACCCGAGGGTATGCAGCTGTTTGCAGGTATGTTTGCAAAGATGATGCCCGAAGGCGGCGCAAATGCTGCAGGCTTTGAAATGAATGAAAGCATGATGCAGATGCTCGGCGGCTTCACATTCCTCAGACTTGCAGGAATGATAGGCATGATGGGTATTAACTTTACAAAGGAACAGCTCCTCGGTATCAATGCACAGCTTAATCAGATTAAGAAACAGTAATTTATCGCTGAGCGATAAATTACTGAGCGATATATTTTCCTGCGAAAAATGTGATATATCCGTCTTCGACGGATGTGATATATTTGCTTCGCAAATGTGATATAATTTGCCTTCGGCAAATTGTTTCGGAAGCCCTGCGGGCTTGGATTATATAATTGTGCATTATGCATTTTGCATTGTGCATTATCCCGACAAATTCTGATTTGTA
>JAFUIY010000007.1 GCA_017473925.1 Clostridia bacterium
CGGCTTGCCCTCAAGCCGCCGATTTGTCGAAGACAAATTGGAAATCTTTGATTTCCACTATCAGATAAATCTAAATATTGAGTTTATTGCAATAGAACGGTGTTCCACCGTTATTGCTCCATTACATTACGCAATCGGCGTGTTGAGGGCAACCCGCCCTACGATAGTTACATATCTCATGAATGGATCCCCGATAGGATAACATTTCATTATGCATTGTGCATTATGAATTATGCATTAAAAAGCCCGACAAATTACTGTTTATAAAACAATCAGGCACAGCAGAATTAACTGCTATGCCTGTTTTTAATTATTTACGTGTTGCTGAGTAACTGATGTCTATATTCTTTTTGAAGAGAAGATAGTCATACTGAGGAACCCAGTTGTCGCCGACTGTGAGATTCTCAAATTCTTCTTCACAGAGAGCGACATTCATAACATTGATACCTTTGATTTCTCCGTCCTCTTTGAAGCAGGTATCCCAGAATGCATGATGTCCGATTTCCTTTACAGAGGAAGGAATGAACATATACTGAAGATTCTGGTTGTAACTGAAAGCGTCAGAGCCTATAAATTCAAGTCCTTCGGGAAGAGAAAGATATACTTCACCAAATGCATCAGCTGATGTAAAATGAGTATCAGATACACCGTCAGCCTTATAGGTGTAAATACTGTGAAGCGAAGGAGTTGTGCCCCATTGGTCTTTCTTTTCATGAAGTTTGAATACTGCGAGAGTTTCAATTCTTTCGAGCCCTTCGGGAAGATAAATGACTCTCAGATTTGCATAGTTAAGACACATCACACCGAGTCTTGTGACCGATGAGGGAACAACATAAGTCTGGATATCTCTTTCATATTCGGGAGTGATATCAGCTGTGTAAAGCTCTGATTCATAGCCGTATTTCTGTCTGAGATATTCGTCGTGGTCACAGGGATAACAAAGCAGCTCTGTTTTATCCTTATTGTACAGCACACCGTCAATGTCGCAATAATTGGGGTTGTTTTCGTCAACCTCGATATTCTGCAGAGCCCAGCATGAATAGAAAGCCTTTTCATCAACAAATTCAACATCGGGTCCGATTGTGATTGTTTTAATCTTATCATCGCAATTGAGTGTGAACTCCCTGACGGACTTAATAGGCTTTGATTCATCCTTGACAACAGAGAAATTGGTTGCAGGGTCATTGTTGCCGGGGATGTACTCAATATCTGAAACATAATCAATATCAAGCTCATAAAGATAACCCGTATTCGCAAAATGAGTGAACTCATAACCGTTTTCGAGCTCTGTGTATTCAAATGTCTCATTCTGCAGAGCCATAATACTGAAATACATTGAAAGTGAGACGGCAATCAGAATTGTAATAACGAATATTGCCTTTTTAAGGTTATAATGTTTATAAGGTTTGTTGATATGGGGTGCTGCAAGACCTTCTATCTGATAAGTCCATATTTCATCCTCAGGGATATCAAGATGAATTTCTTCCTGAAGAGCAGTGCCTTTTACTTTCTTTTCTTTTGTTTCTTTTTTACTCATGAACTTATCACCTCTTATCCTTTATAACTGCCGGCAGTTGATTTACCTTCTTCTTCAGCCTTCTTTTCGGTAACCTCTGCACGGCGTTTGAGAACCTCCATAACAAGATTCTGTTTCTTGTTGTCGTAATCCCAGAAGAAATAAGGGATAGACATCAGGAAGAAGCCGATTGTATCAACAATAATGGGAATAACAACAATATTTCTTCTTGAACCGTCAAAGAAAAGGATTTCCCAGTTGCTGTTGAAGCCGTATCTGAGAAGGAATATGGGAATAATAAGACCGATGAATGTTGTGATAGGTCCCGTGAACCAGCCGAAAATACCGCCGAAGCTTTCAAGTCTTTCACCTGAAAGATACATCTGATAGTCGTTGATTCTGACGCCCATATCATGACCTGCAGTAGTGGGAACAGTCTTTGTCATTTCCATAAAGAAGAGAACTATGATACAGATTGTACCACAGAGTGCGAGATTATCGCCGAGAGTCCACATTGCAACGGCAATGATTGCGTTACCGATTGCACGGCTGAGCTGATAGAAAATCATAATCTGCTTATATGAGAATCTCTTGAGGAAATAAGGTGAAAGAAGGTCGGGCGGAGTACCTGCAAATGAAATTAGTGCGACAATAAGCGAATAAGGAAGACCGCTGAGACGGAATGTGTAGAAATAGAGAATTGTCGCAAAGGGCAGCATACCGTTGCCGAGCGCATCGATAAGACCGACTATTGTGTTGATAAGCAGGTATTTGTTCTTAAGAACACCGAGCATGCCGTCCCAGAACTTAATCTGAACCTTTTCTTCAATAGGAGGCTGGGGAATTCTTTCCTTGATTCTGCCTGCAAGGAACATTGTAAATGCCGCTGCGATAATGAATGTAACAGGGATAACAAAACGGTAGAAGTTGATATCCTGCCATTCATGACGGAGCATACCTACAATTGCAGGAAGTATAATTGCAAGAATTGAGTTAAAAATGTGGGAAATCTTTACGGGATAGCTTCTGACAAGGATTCTTTCCTGAAGATTGGGGCTGATACGCTTTGTACATTCTTCAAGAACATTGCCGAAACCAAATACATTATATGTAGCAAAGAGAAGGTTTGCGACCCATACACGTGTTGCAACATCGGCAATATTGTAAACGGGAAGCCAACCGATAAGAATAACCATTACACACTTGGGCACAACATCACAATAAAGTGAATACTTATATCTGCCGTATTTGGGAAGAAGCTTCTTTCGCCAGAAGATATTACGTGCACCGACCCAGCCGGAATACAGGAAATGTGTACCGAAGGTCTTGAAGCAAGCCGTGGCATTCATACCCTCAAAGCTGTTAAGCATTGTGATAAACGAACCTGACTGGTCAAAAAGCCTTGAATAGTCAAATATCAGCGTAGATATGCCGAAAAACATCATCAAGCCGTAAACAAGATAAATCAGTCTTTCTTTTTTCTTGGGAAGGAAGCCGAGGTTATCACATACATACCACCAGATAAGAGCGGTTACATAGCCCAAAGGCATATTAAGAAGACCTATTACAGAGAATGTAAGATAGGGCAGCTTATAGTGATACATGATGAGGAAGCAGCTTGACCAGAAGCCTATGTACTCAAGAATCTTTGAGCCTGTATAGTTTGCACCGACACCGATAACAACATCCTTATATTCCTTATAAGGGACATATTTACCTTCTGCCGGAGTATTCCAATGAGTTCTGACATCAGTTGCAAAGTTTTTCACAGTAGTGACAGCTTTGTCAAATTTTTCACTCATTGTAATCATCTCCTTTTTTATATTTTTTTAATTATAACATATTGATTTAACATAATCAATATATTTACATGTCGAATTTTACATTATTTTATAAAAACAAAACAAAAAAAGTCTGCCCAAGGACAGACTTTAAAATGTATAAATCAGAATTTGTCAATGAACAATTTACAATTTACAATGTACAATGATTTACAAAGAACTGCCTGTATCGCTGCATCTGCACGATTGTAAATTGTACATTGTACATTGTTAATTGGTTCGACAAATTACTGTTTATAAGCACAGATGTACTGCAAAACCGCCGAATTCTTCTTTGAGATAGATAAATGTCATGTTACCCTTTGCATCATACTGAGCTGATTCATAATCAAGAGCAATACCCTTTCTCTCAAGGTAAGCAACAGCTTTATCCATATAGTTTGTCTTAACGGCAATGTGACCCATTGTTCCTCTGCCGTTATACTTCATAACTTCGATTTCATCAGTACAGAAATAGCTTACGGGAATCTCTCTCTGTGAGAAATTGAAGCAGAGAGTGAACATATCGGCAACAGCTTTTGCCTTCTGTTCATCTTCACAGTTGATTGCAAGATGACTGAGCTTGAAACCAAGCATATTTGCAACTGCTTCTTTTGTCAGAGCTTCGATTTCGTCAAACTTACCTTCATTGATAAGAGTATCCTTGACCATCCAGCTTCCGCCGCATGCAAGAATCTTATCGCAATCAAGATAAGAATTGATGTTCTTTGCATTGATACCGCCTGTGGGCATGAACCTGACACCTACATAAGGCGCTGCAAGGGCTTTAATCATGCCGATACCGCCGAGATTCTCTGCAGGGAAGAATTTGACAACATCAAGACCGAGAGCAAGTGCTGCTTCTATATCTGATGTTGAGGGACAACCCGGTGTGATGGGAATGTTCTTATCAACACAGTATTGTACAACCTTTTCATTGAAGCCGGGTGTGACGATAAACTTTGCACCTGCATTAACAGCCTTGTCAACCTGTTCGGTTGTAAGAACAGTACCTGCACCTACGAGCATTTCGGGGAATTCCTTTGTCATGAGTGCAATTGCTTCTTCTGCTGCAGCAGTTCTGAATGTTACTTCTGCACAAGGCAGACCGCCCTTGATAAGAGCATCAGCGAGAGGTACAGCATCCTTAGCGTTATCAATTTTCACAACGGGAACAATACCTATTTTGCTTATTTCTTTGAGAATTTCGTTCATTTCAATTACTCCTTACTTGCCTTTTCAATTGCTTCCCACAGACCGTTGAGATATGTGGCTCCGAGTGCTCTGTCAAAGAGACCGTAACCGGGTCTGCCTGTTTCACCCCATATCATTCTGCCGTGATCAGGTCTTACATAACCTGTAAATCCGTTATCGTGAAGAGCCTTCATAACTGCATACATATCGATGCTTCCGCATGATGAAAGATGAGCTCTTTCTTCAAAACCGTTATCAAGAACAGCAACATTACGCATGTGAACGAAGTGAATTCTGCCCATTTTTGCATATTTTGCAGCCATTGAAACAACATCATTCTTGTTTGAACAACCGAGTGAACCTACACAGAATGTCAGACCGTTATGAGGATCATCAACAAGAGAAAGGAATTTATCAAGATTCTTTTCATCTGTGATGATTCTGGGAAGACCGAAAATGCTCCAGCAGGGGTCATCCTCATGAATTGCCATGTTGATGTCATATTCAGCAGCAACGGGAATGACCTTTTCAAGGAAATACCTGATGTTATCCCAGAGGTCATCCTCTGTCATTGCATTATATTCAGCGACAACGGAAGCGAGTTCGTCTCTTGTATAAGATGCATCCCAACCGGGAAGAGTAAGGTCAGAATCACTCTTGAGAGGGTCAACCTTATCAACCTGCTCCTGATAATAAACGAGTGATGTTGAACCATCGGGCAGAACATGGTCAAGCTGAGTTCTTGTCCAGTCAAAAACAGGCATAAAGTTGTAGCAGATGCACTTTACTCCTGCTTCACCGAGTCTTCTGACATTTTCGCAATAATTTTCAATATATTTTTCACGGGTGGGCTTGCCGAGTTTAATGTCTTCATGAACGGGAACACTTTCAATAACATCAAACTTAAGACCTGCATCCTCTGTCATTTTCTTAAGCTCTGCAATGCTCTCACGGCTCCATACTTCGCCGACGGGAACATCATAGACTGCTGTGACAATTGAATCCATACCGGGAATCTGTCTTATGTGCTGTAAAGTAATCTTATCGTCTTTGCCGTACCAACGGAAAGAAAGTTTCATAAAACCAGTCCTTTGTTCAAATTTATTCAATATAAATTTTACGATAAAACAGTTATTTTGTCAAGAAGCATCTTATACATTATTGAATATTCTGTGAATTATTTTATGTTTTTGTTATTGATTTATAAATATATATTTGATATACTTAGTGACGATAATTATAAGGAGATAAAAAAATGGAAAAAGCAAAAAGATGTCTCACTCTGTTTCTGACATTCCTGAGAATCGGTGCATTCACCTTCGGCGGCGGTTATGCAATGATTCCTCTGATTCAGAGAGAAACAGTTGAAAAACACAAATGGATTTCCGATGATGACATTCTCGAAATCATCGCAATTGCAGAATCCACACCCGGTCCTATTGCAATCAATTCAGCGACATTTGTCGGCTATAAGGTTGCAGGTGCATTCGGCTCATTCTGTGCAACATTCGGTGTTGTACTCCCATCTTACATCATAATTTCAATAATTTCACTTCTTCTTCAGCAGTTCAGTGATATTCAGGCTGTGAAATATGCATTCTTCGGCATCCGTGCCGGCGTGCTTGCACTTATCCTTAAATCACTGTGGACAATGTTCAGAAAGCTCAACAAGGCTGTTATTCCTTACGTAATAATGGCAATTTCATTTATCATTTCCGCATTTACTGACATAAATGTACTGTTTGTTATTGGCGGAAGTGCCGTTGTGGGTATTGTTGCCTCTCTTATTACAGCAAGAAAGGAGAAACAGGAATGATTTACTGGGAACTGTTTTACACTTTCTTTAAAATTGGTCTTTTTACATTCGGCGGTGGATACGCAATGCTTCCCCTTATTCAGGATGAAGTAATAGCTCACAACTGGATTCCGATGGAGGACTTTATTAACTTCATTGCTGTCAGCGAAAGTACACCGGGACCTTTTGCAATCAATATGGCAACCTATGTCGGCACACAGATGGGCGGTCTTCTCGGCGGTGTATGTTCAACACTCGGCGTTGTAATGCCGTCATTCATTGTTATCCTTATTGTTGCAAAGCTCTTTGAGCAATTCAAGAAAAACAAGCTTGTCAAGGGTGCAATGTCCGGTCTTAAGCCTGCTGCAGTCGGTCTTATCGCAGCTGCAGTTGTTTCAATGGCTCTGATTGTATTCGTACCTGACGGTTTCTCAACCGCAATATTCACAAGTGTTGAATTCTATATTTCGCTTGCATTATTTGCAGTTATGAGTGTACTCGCATTCAAAAAAGTGCATCCGATACTCATAATTGTAATTTCGGCAGTTGTTGGTATAATAACCGGTTTTGCATTTAAGCTTCCTATGTAAAATATATATTCACATTCAAACGGTCATCGCAAGGTGTCCGTTTTTTTTGACAAATCAGAATTTGTCAATGAACGATTTACAATTTACAATGTACAATGATTTACAAAGAAACTGCCTGTATCGCTGCATCTGCACGATTGTAAATTGTACATTGTACATTGTTAATTGGCTCGATAAATTACTGTTTATAAAAATAAGGATGCCCGACGGACATCCTTAATAATTTATAATGAATCAACATAATCACAAGCAGCAAGGGCGGCAATTGCGCCGTCTGAACATGCAGTTGCGACCTGACGGATTCTCTTTTTACGGCAGTCACCTGCAACGAAAACACCTGTTGTTTTTGTTGTACAGGTTTCATCTGCATCAGCATAACCGTATGAATCGAGACCGAGTACATCAGCAAAAGGAGCATTCTGAGGTATAAGACCTATTGCAACAAACATACCCTTTACATCGATTTTTCTGTCTTCCCCGTCTGCAGTTTTTGTGATAACGATGCTTTCAAGCTCTTCAGAACCGATTATTTCCTTTACAACAGAGCCTGTGATGATTTCAACATTATCTTTAGCATAAAGCTGTTCTGCAAGCTTTTTTTCACCTGTAAGGAAATCAAGATTCTGAACAACATAAACCTTTGATGAAACATCTGAAAGAAGAATTGCCTCCTGCAGAGCTGAATTACCTCCGCCGATGACGGCAACCTCTTCATCCTTATAGAATGCACCGTCACAGACTGCACAGAATGAAATACCGTTGCCGATAAGATTTTCTTCATTGTCAACACTTAAAAGGCGATGCTTTGCACCTGTTGCGATAATTACGGCTTTTGCCTCATAATCACCGTCTTCTGTAACAACCGTCTTGACTTCACCGTCTTTTACGGAGTAAACCTCAGTAGGTTCAATCTCAGCACCGAGCTCGAGAGCCTGTTCAACAAGCTTTTCTGCAAATTCGTTGCCTGTTACACTTACAAAACCGGGGATGTTTTCAACCTTGGGTGAATACGTAATCTGACCGCCGAAGCTGCCCTTTTCAAGGACAAGGACGGTTTTGTTTGCTCTGAGAGCATATATGGCGGCGGTAAGCCCCGCAGGGCCACCGCCGATGATAATAATATCGTACATTAACAATCCCTCTTATGCTTTAAGGAATTTCTTGATGTCTGAAACACCTGCAAACTTCTCAAATGAGCCGTCTTTTACAACAACAAGTGTGGGAGCCTGCTTGATGCCGAACTGATCAACGAGGTCTGCATGCTCATTTGCAAGGAGCTTTTCATACTTGAAGCCGTTCTTATCAAGAACTGAACAAGCTATCTTACAATTAGGACATGTTGCAGTTGTGAAAAGGTATGCAGAATCAACTGTTTCAACTGCACATACTTCTTCTGCAGCTGCCTTGATTTCTTCTGCTACGCCGTCCTTCTTAAGAACAGAAGTTTCAATGTTATAAACCTTTCTGTCCTTATATTCCTGGCTCTTACCGTCATTCCAGTTCTGAACAGGACGGTAGTAACCTGTGATACGGCTGTAAACCTCTGTCTTTTCACCGCATTCGGGACATACATATACTTCACCGGTAATATAACCGTGATTCTTACATACTGAATATGTGGGTGAAAGAGTGTAATAAGGAAGCTTGTAGTTTTCAGCAATCTTCTTGACAAGGTTAGCTGCTGCCTTCCAGTCGGGAAGCTTTTCACCGAGGAATGCATGGAATACAGTACCTGATGTATATCTTGTCTGAAGGTCATCCTGAATGTCAAGAGCAGAGAAGATGTCGTCTGTATAACCAACGGGAAGATGTGAGCTGTTTGTATAATAATGTGTACCGTTTGAGTACTCATTTGCAGTAATGATGTCGGGATAGTGCTTGACATCGTGCTTAGCAAGTCTGTATGAGGTTGACTCAGCGGGAGTTGCTTCAAGGTTGTAAAGGTCACCGTATTCAACCTGATAATCGGAAAGTCTTTCACGCATGTGGTCAAGAACCTGCTTTGTGAATTCCTGAGTTTCCACATGTGTAAGGTCTTTCTTGAGCCATTTTGCATTAAGACCTACTTCGTTCATGCCGACAAGACCGATTGTTGAGAAGTGGTTGTTGAATGTGCCGAGGTATCTCTTTGTATAGGGATAAAGACCTGCATCAAGGAGCTTTGTGATAACAGTCCTCTTGACCTTGAGTGAACGTGCTGAGATGTCCATCATCTTGTCAAGACGCTTGTAGAATTCTTCTTCGTTCTCTGAAAGATATGCGATTCTGGGCATGTTGATTGTAACAACACCGACTGAACCTGTGCTTTCACCGCTGCCGAAGAAACCGCCTGATTTCTTTCTGAGCTCACGGAGGTCAAGACGGAGACGGCAGCACATTGAACGTACATCGCTGGGCTCCATATCGGAGTTGATGTAGTTTGAGAAGTAAGGTGTGCCGTATTTTGAAGTCATTTCAAAGAGAAGCTTGTTGTTCTCTGTTTCTGACCAGTCAAAGTTGCTTGTGATTGAGTATGTGGGAATGGGATACTGGAAGCCTCTGCCGTTTGCATCGCCTTCAATCATGATTTCGATGAAAGCCTTGTTGACCATATCCATTTCTTTCTGACAGTCTTTGTAACGGAAATCAGCTTCCTTACCGCCGATGATACAGTTAAGTTCTGCAAGGTCAGCGGGAACAACCCAGTCAAGTGTGATGTTTGAGAAAGGAGCCTGAGTACCCCAACGGCTGGGAGTGTTTACACCGTAAATGAAGGACTCGATGCACTTCTTGACCTGATCATAATTAAGATTATCAACCTTGACAAAAGGAGCAAGGTATGTGTCAAATGATGAGAAAGCCTGAGCGCCTGCCCATTCGTTCTGCATAATGCCGAGGAAGTTAACCATCTGGTTGCAGAGTGTTGCAAGGTGCTTTGCAGGTGCAGATGTGATTTTACCTGTTACGCCGCCGAGACCCTCCTGAATAAGCTGCTTGAGTGACCAGCCTGCACAGTAACCTGTAAGCATTGAAAGGTCGTGAATATGGATATCAGCATTTCTGTGAGCATCAGCAATTTCCTGGTCATAGATTTCTGAAAGCCAGTAGTTAGCTGTGATAGCACCTGAGTTGCTGAGAATAAGACCGCCGACTGAGTATGTAACAGTTGAGTTTTCCTTAACTCGCCAGTCATTGATCTGAAGATAGTCATTAACGATATCCTTATAGTTAACCATAGCAGCATTGATGTTTCTGACCTTTTCTCTCTGTTTTCTGTAGAGAATGTAAGCCTTTGCTACTTCATCATAGCCTGCTTTGATAAGAACTGATTCAACGCTGTCCTGAATCTTTTCAACAGCGATCTCGTTATTCTCAATCTTGGGCTCGAAATCTGCAGTAACTTTAAGTGCGATAAAATCAATAATGTCTGTGTTGTACTGTTTGTTGCAGGCATCAAATGCAAGAGCAACAGCGTGACCTATCTTGGCAAGGTCAAAATCAACGGTTTTTCCGTCTCGTTTAATAACTTTATACATATTAGTAGCCTCCCTTTAGTAACCATTTTTCCGGCTTTAAGTGCCGTGTGAGTCTCATTATATAGGATATCTTGGGTTTTGTCAAGAGTAAAATCACAATATATTGTGTATTTTTTTAAATTCCCCTTAATTCGGCATTTTTCACAAATCGGGACACCGAAAGACGCAGATTTTCCATTTCTTCTTTACTCAGAGGGGTAAGTCCCTGTTGAATATTACCCTCTGACTCTATAAAATGTTGAATAAAATACCTTTCAGCACCATGAATGAGTTCACCGATTTTCACCATATCTTGCGGTGTGTGAAATTCTTTGACAACGGTTGTCCTGAATTCATATGCGACTTTACCCTTAAGAAGAAGCTCAACACTATTTCTGACGGGTGTAAAATCAAAATCAGTTATTGCAACCGTCTGACCGTATTTTTCGGGACAGTTTTTGATATCCATTGCAACATAATCGATGTTTCCCGAATCAATAAGCATTTCCAGCTTTTCGGGAAAGCTTCCGTTTGTATCAATTTTGACAAGGAAGCCGAGCTCCTTGACTTTTTTTACAAAATCAAAGATATCATCATGCATCAGGGGCTCGCCGCCGCTTATACATATTCCGTCAATAACGCCCTGTCTTTTCCTGAGATAAGACAGAATATCCTCTTCAGTATAAATCTCACTGTCATTCATTCTTGTTACAAGAAGTGAATTATGACAGAATGGGCAACGGAAATTACAGCCGGGAGTAAAAACCGTACATGCAACATAACCCGGGAAATCAAGCATTGTCATTTTCTGAAAACCGTGAAAAATCATATATACTCTCCTATCAATAAATTCTGACGGCAATAACGTTCCTGCCCTTTTTGGTCTGTCTGAGGACGCCGTCATAAATAAATCTGCCGAGTCCCCTTACGCTTATAAGCGTGCCTGATTCAGGTACATGCGAGGAACTTACGGTAAGCACAGAATTGCAGAAAACAGTTTCTCCGTTAATCCTTTTCTGGCTGTCGCTTCTTGATAAGTTATAAACAGCAGATATAAGAACATCGAGTCTTTCCGAAGAAACAATCAGCTCTTCATATTTCAGTTCCGGAAGAACATCTGCGGGTATAAAATCAGATTCGGAGCATTTTACTGAAGTATGCTTCACCTTGTCCAGCTGATTGATAATAAAATCCGATACAGTATCAAGACAGACAAGATATGCAACATTTTCATTTATTACTATATCACCGAGCATTTCCCGTCTGAGACCGAGCCCCATAAGCGAGCCGAGAAAATCACGGTGTGTAAGCTTGTCAGCAAATTTCATCTGCAAGGGTTCAATTTTAATGTATTTCACGGGAAATATACATTCATAGCCGAGGTCATCCTCATCACCGAATACGGCAATACATCTTTCAGCATTATCATATCCTCCGAAAAGTGACACTTTCACAGGAAAATGCATTTTTAACAGCTCACTCTGCTCAGCCTGAGTAAGAAACTCTGAATTTGTATAAATTCCTCTGTCAAAGGACCGTGAAGCAAGCTCTGAAAATCTGTTTTTCAGTAAAGTAATTTCATCCATAAGCATAAAATACGGGACGAAAACCGTCCCGTCACTTTCAAATGATTTTAATTAATTATACAATTTATTAAACAGACTGTCAATATAAATCATATCAGATTTGCAATTAAATCAGTTACTACAAGAAATATCACTCCGGGCATACCTGACACACAGCTGATAAGCAAAGAAAACACATTGACAGACAGATGAAGCCCTGTAAAGCCCCCGATAAAATTAACGGCAAAAAGGGACGCAAGACCGTAAAAAACAGAAAGAAACAAGCTCCTTATTAATTTTCCTGATTTAAAGTAAGAAATAACAATAACCAATGCACAGACAAGCAATAAAGCAATAAACATTAATACACCCTCTTTTCTATTATATATATTTGAGTAAAGCTCCGTTTAGACGCATATAAATATGAATATAATATAATTGAGGTGAGATAATGAAAAGCCATTCAAGGTCATATGAACAGTACTGCTGTGTAAAAAAAAGAAATGTTGTAATTGAAGAAACAGCTTATCATGACGGAAGAAAATTTATCAGATGTACACTGTATCCCGAGTGTATAAGATGTAAAAATAAAATATTAAAAGTATATTTTGACGATAAAAATGAAGATACTGCCGATTGACATAAGCGAAAAATATAGTATAATATATAAGGAAAAATTTATAACGGAGTGAAAATACTTTGAGTATGTTATTTTTAAAACCTGCACTTAAAGAAACAATCTGGGGCGGAAACAGATTAAGAAACGACTTTAAAATGCAGACAGAGCTTAAGAATATTGCCGAAGCATGGGTGCTTTCCTGCCACGAAGACGGTGAAAGCATTGTCTCGGGCGGTGAATTTGACGGACAGTCACTTTCACATGTTCTTGAAAAAGAAATCGGCATGAGTGCTCTCGGCAGAAACTGTGAGGGCTATGATAAAATTGAGGACTTCCCCATTCTTATCAAGCTCATTGATGCTGATGACAGACTTTCTGTTCAGGTACATCCCGATGATGAATATGCAGCAGCAAACGAAAAGGATGTCAGAGGCAAAACAGAAGCATGGTACATAATCGATTGCGACAACGATGCAGAGCTTATTTACGGCTTCAACAACGACCTTACTAAGGAAGAATTCCGTGAAGCAATCGAAAACGGCACACTCCTTGAAAAAGTCAACAGAACAAAGGTAAAGCCCGGAGATGTTGCATTTATTTCTGCAGGCACTCTTCATGCTATCGGCAAGGGTATTCTTCTTGCCGAAGTTCAGCAGAGCTGCAACACAACATACAGAGTATTTGACTACAACAGAACAGGTCTTGACGGCAAGCCCCGTGAGCTGCATGTAGACAAGGCTGTTGATGTAACGGAATGTACCGTACCCTCTGCATCCCTTGACCCTATCGGTATGCCCGTTAAGCATGACGGTTATATGACAACACTGCTTTCAGAATGTCCTTATTTCACAATGACATGTGTTGATGTTGACTCTCTCTATGCTGACGAAGCAGATGAAGATTCATTTGTTTCTCTCGTTATTCTTGATGGTGAGGGTACAATTAAATGCGGTGACGATGAACGCAGTTTTGTCAAGGGTGACAGTATTTTCATCCCTGCAGACAGCGGTTCATTCTATGTAAGCGGAAAAGCAAAAATACTTCATACAAAGGTTTAAAATGTCAGTTATAAGCGCTCATGAGCTGACGATGGAGTTCCTCGACAACGTGCTCTTTGATAAAGCAAGCTTTGATATTGAAGAGCACGACAAGGTCGGACTTATCGGCAGCAACGGAACAGGAAAAACAACTCTATTCAAGCTGATTGCAGGAATATATGAGCCTGCAGACGGCGGTCTTTTTATATCATCAACTGCACGGACAGGCTATGTTGAACAACACGCCTGTACAGATTTCAGCAAGACAGCAAAAGAAGAAATGCTGTCTGTTTTTTCGCACCTTGAAAAGATGGAAGCAAAGCTTGAGGAGCTTCATAATCTGATTGACACTCAGCCAGACAATCTTTCCGAGCTTATAGAAAAGCAATCACTGATGACCGACAGGTTTCAGTCCCTGGGCGGTCTTACATTCCGTTCAAGGGCAAATTCCATGCTTTCGGGTCTGGGCTTTACACAGGAGGAGCAGAATCTTCCCGTTGGTGACCTGAGTGGCGGTCAGAGAACAAAAATTGCTCTCGGCAAGCTTCTTTTATCAGACGCTGATCTGATACTTCTTGACGAGCCGACAAACCATCTTGATATAAAGAGTGTTGAATGGCTCGAGGATTATCTTACAAAATATAACGGCACGGCACTCATAGTTTCTCATGACAGATATTTCCTTGATAAAGTCACAAACAAGACCATGGAAATTGAACACAAAAAGATTACTGTCAGAAAAGGAAACTACTCTGTTTATGCTAAGCTCAAGGAGGAACAAAAAGAAGCTGACAAACTAAAATACGAACAACA
>JAFUIY010000100.1 GCA_017473925.1 Clostridia bacterium
AAAATATATGTGTCTGACCGGCGCAGCAATATGTTTTGTTTCCGTTCGGGCTTCGCCCTCTCTACAACAAAACATATTGCATTATCGTTCTTCTTTTATTTTTTTCTAAACTTGGTCTCACATCATTGACAAATGTACATTGTTTAAATAATATTCTGATTTGACTTTTTATTCTTTTGCAATTATAATTAAAGTATAAAATTATATAAGAGGTGCAACATATGAAGCTTATCAGAAAAACACTCTGCTCACTCCTTGCAATTTTAATGATTATTCTTTTGTTGCCTATTTTTGTTTCTGCCGAGGGTGAAACTCAGTTGCAGTTCGGCTCTGACGGCAAATTCAGAATAATGATTTTTGCCGACACTCAGGATTTTTCTCCCGTTCAGGAAACAACTCTGCAGATGATGCATGAATGTCTTGACAAATACACACCTGACCTTGTTGTTTTTCTCGGTGACCAGTGTATTGCTGTCGGCGATGAAGAGGAATACAAAACAATAAAAGAGCTCACCTCTCCATGTGTTGAAAAGGGTGTGCCCTATGCCATCGTTTTCGGCAACCATGACGGTGAAAGAGAGACCTCTAAAGAGACACTTCTGACCTATTATCAGGAATTCGGCTGTCTGACTACAGATGCAGACCCCGATATTTACGGCTGCGGTAACTCAAACCTCACAGTTCTGTCATCAGACGGAAAGAAAACTGCCTTCAACCTCTGGTTCATAGACTCAGGTTCATCGAATCCCGACAAAGAGGTCGGCGGTTACGACTATGTTCACGAGGACCAGATTGAATGGTACAAAAAGACAGCCGAAAACCTGAAAAAAGCAAACGGCGGCAAGGTTGTTCCCTCAATCCTTTTCCAGCACATCATTGTGCCCGAGGCATATGAAGCAATTTATCCCCGTCTTCCCTTCAACATGGGTAAGGATTACACAATCGACGGCACAACATACTTCCCCGTTCCCTTTTTCAACAGACACAGAGGCATAATCCTTGAGCCCTGCAGCCCTTCATTCATAAATGCAGGTCAGTGGGATGCAATGGTTGAAACAGGCGATGTCATTGCCACATTCCACGGCCATGACCATGTCAACGACTTTACTGCAACCTACGAGGGAATCGACATTGTCAATGTCCCCACAGTCGGCTGTCAGGCTTATTCCGATGCAATTTCAAGAGGTGCAGGCCTTATCACCCTTGACGAAAAGGACCTTTCAACCTATGAATATGAAATGATTTATTTCTTCAACATGGCACTTGAGGAGGACTCCGAAATCCTCAGCAAAGATGGTGCAAGAAGCGAAGCATACTATAAGTTTATCAGATTTTTCAGGAAATTCCTTGACGGTATCCATAATATTTCAGTTCCCAAGGAGCTTGAAAATAAAATAAAGAAAAACTATTGAGAGGTACACAAATGCATAAAAGATTAGCCCCCACTCCCCCTATGGGATGGAACAGCTGGGACTGTTACGGCGCTGCCGTAAATGAGGAACAGCTCCTTGCAAATGCCGATTACATGTCTGAGCATCTCAAAGATTACGGCTGGGAATATGTCGTATGCGACATTCAGTGGTCGGAACCCACAGCAAGCAGCTTCTATTACCATTACTACGCTCCCCTTTGCATGGACGAGTACTCACGCCTTATCCCCTCTGTTGAGCGTTTTCCCTCTTCGGCAGACGGAAAGGGCTTCAGACCCATTGCCGATTACATACACTCACTCGGTCTTAAGTTCGGCATCCATATCATGAGAGGCATTCCCCGTCAGGCAGCACATCAGAACACAAAAATCAAGTGCGAGGGTGTCACTGCAAGGGATATTGCACATCCGACTTCAATCTGCAAATGGAACCCCGATATGTACGGTCTTGATACGGGCAGAAAGGGTGCTCAGGAATACTATGACTCAATATTTGAGCTTTATGCTTCCTGGGGCGTGGACTATATCAAGTGTGACGATATTGCAAACACCGAAATGTACCCCGACAACCCTTATTCGGCAAGAAAAGAAATCGAAATGATGCGTAAGGCAATTGACAAATGCGGCAGGGATATGGTTTTCAGTCTTTCTCCCGGCCCTGCTCCCGTATGGGAACACGAGCATCTTGCAGCCCATGCAAATATGTGGCGTATGACGGGTGACTTCTGGGATGAATGGAGCAAGCTTCATGCTATGTTCGAGCGCTGCTTTACATGGCAGGAATACGTTCAGCCCGGTGCATGGCCTGACTGCGACATGCTCCCCTTAGGCAGAATACAGATTACGGAAGAAAAACCCGAATACAGAGACCGTTACACACGCTTCACCCACGATGAGCAGATAACAATGATGACTCTCTGGGGCATTTTCCGTTCACCCCTTATGATGGGCGGTGAAATGCGTGACAACGATGAATTCACACTCTCACTTCTTCAGAACAGAGAGCTTATTGATATGCTTAAGAATTCACACGGTGCACGTCAGTTCAGCCGTAAGGAAACTGACGGCAAGGGCGAAATCATCTGGACCTCCCACGGTAAAAACTGCAAATATGTTGCACTTTTCAACACCGATGATGATGAAAGAGATATCACCTTTGATATTACGGATATCTCAATCGGCGGTATAAAGTACAGCGTAAACGACATGTGGGCTCATGAGGAATATGCCGTAACTGAAGATAAGTTCGCAGCAAAGGTCAACCCCCACGGAGCAAGACTTTTCAGAATAGAAGTTAAATAACAAAAATGCACTTGCCTGAAGCAAGTGCATTTTAATTTTATGTTTTCTTACTTTACGAAATCTTCAATCATTTCGTAGTATTCTTCAACAAGGAATGAGCCCATGTGCTTACCTACTGAAAGGAGCTCGTCAGCGATTTCTTCGCCGATGATGTGACCCATGAATGCAAAGTTGTTGTCTGTGAGGACATAGCCGAGAGCATCGTTTGTGATGCTGATGGGGTAAATTGTTACGCCCTCAACTGCCTCTGCAAGACTGTCATAAGGCCATTCGGCATCGTCCCATGTTGTGCCGTTTGTGATTTCATCATCCCAGAATGTTTCGGGATAGAATTCACCGGGCATGATTGCGAATGCGAACTCATTGCCGAATTCAAGGTAACCCATTTCTGAGGGCATAAGTGCATCGCCGTTGTTGTCAAGGAAAACCTTGTTGTTTACAAGTCTTACTTCACAAGCGAGAACAAGGATGCTGTTTTCGGGAGTGATGAAGATTTCCTTATGTGTGACATTGAGAACGGGGTCAAGCTCATTTTCAAAGTCTGCCGCAAGAACAAGCTTTGCAAATTCTGTACCCAGAGCCTTTGCAGAAGCACCCATGTCTTCCCACTCTGTCATACCTGTTGTGTCAACTTCGATATCTCTTGACATCTGACCGACAGCACCGGGAACCATAACAAGGTTAGCACCTGTCTGCTCCTTGAGGTACTGATCCATGTAGTAGATATAGTCTGAACCTACAAGACCGTTGCTTGCACTGAATGATGTTGCGTGACATGTGATGTCTGTGATGTATGTTGCTTCACTGCCTGAATCGGGCACAAAGTAAAGGGCTGCTGTTGCAGGAACATCTTCCTTAGCGATGAGCTCTCTCTTGTCCTTGATGAATTCGCTGAAATCGATTTCATCATAGTAGAGCTTACCGCTTTCCATATCTGCAATAGCCTGTTTTACAGCCTCGATTGACTGTGCAATGAAATATTCTTTGAAGTAATCTGCAGCTTCCATACCGGGAAGTGACTCAGTTTTGCCCATTGCATTATAAGCAAAGTTCATGAGTAGCTTCTTGAAGAACTCTGTGCTGACACCCTGAGTGTCAAGAACTGAGTGAGCATGAGTTGCTGAGAAGTTGATGCTTGCAACATCGAAGCCGATTTCTTCACAGTGTGCAAGAACGCCCTTACGGATTGCACGGACATCAGTTGATGTGATACCCATACCGTCGATAGCACCCATAACGACTGCACCTTCACCGCTGTTATCATCGATAACGGCAACACGGACACGCTGGTCGTCATAAACGCCCTCTGCGATTTTGTTCATAAGGTCTCTGCCGAGGTTATACTTGCCCTCGTCAACATCTTCGGGAAGTACGCTCAGACTTGCATAGCCGAGTGTCCAGAAGTTACCTTCATCGGCACCTGTCTGATATTCTTCACGGCCGGGCATGAAGCCTACCTCTTCACTGTCATATTCGGAAAGATTCTGCCAGTCAGGGGGATTGGGGTAAATCTTACAGATAGCACTTACAAGACCTTCAACAATCTTATTGAGGGCATCGTAAAAGCCCTTTGCAAGTGAACCGCCGATTGAAATACCGCCTTCTTCTGCTGCAAATGAAACAACACTGCCGCATGAAAGGAGCATTGCAAAGCAAAGCACGAATGAAACGATTTTTGTAAATCTCTTTTTCATGATAATAACCTCCTTGAGTTATACACCTTGATTATATACAAAAAAGAAAAATATGTCAACAGAAAAATAAATCAGAATTTATCGGGATAATGCACAATGCAAAATGCATAATGCACAATTATATGTTTCTCTTCGTAGGGGCTGCCATTGGCAGTCCGTCGTAATACACACATATTTCGTAGGGCGGCTTGCCCTCAAGCCGCCGAATTGTCGAAGACAAATTGGAAATCTTTG
>JAFUIY010000101.1 GCA_017473925.1 Clostridia bacterium
TATCGGGATAATGCACAATGCAAAATGCATAATGCACAATTGTAAAATCCAAGCCCGAAGGGCTTCCGAAACAATTTGCCGAAGGCAAATTATATCACATTTGCGAAGCAAATATATCACATCCGTCACAGACGGATATATCACATTTTCCGCAGGAAAATATATCACTACAGTAATTTATCGCTCAGCGATAAATTACTGTTTATATAAACATTTTCTTGACTTCCCCTAAAATCTTCATACCCTTTACGATTGCATCGTCTGTGGGTGTGGAGAAGTTAAGGCGGAAGCACTGTGTCCTGTCTTCGGGGTACATCATGAATGCCGTTCCGGGAACAACTGCAACCTTGTTCTGTGCTGCTGTGGAGCAGAACTTCATCATATCGACATTATCGGGAAGTGTACACCATATAAAAAGACCGCCCTCGGGTTTTACATATTTAACGAAATCGCCGAGCTCTGAATCAATGAGTGAGCACATAAGGTCACATCTTGCCTTGTAGTTTTCTCTTATCTTGTTGATGTGTCCCTGCATATCGTAGTTGTTCATCCATTCATTGACAATCATCTGATTGAGAACGGGTGTATGTACATCGCTTGCCTGCTTGCCGACTGTCATTTTTGCAATGAGGTTCTTGTTGGCAATTGTGAATGCAACTCGCATACCGGGTGAGAGAATTTTTGAGAATGAACCTGAATAAATAACTCTGCCGTCTGTGTCAAGAGTCTTGATGCAGGGAATATCCTCACCTGTGTATCTCAGGTCACCGTAGGGGTTGTCCTCAAGAATGAGAACATCATACTTCTTTGCAAGCTCATAGAGCTTCTGTCTCTTTTCCCATGACATTGTGATGCCTGAGGGATTCTGGAAATTGGGGATTGTATAGATGAATCTTGCTCTGCTCTCCTTCTTGAGAACATCTTCGAGCATTTCCATATTCATACCGTCGTCTTCAACATCAACACCCACAAGTCTGCCCTTATATGAACGGAATGTGTTAAGTGCGCCGATAAATGAGGGGCTCTCGCTGATGACAACATCGTCTTCATTGAGAAGAACCTTTGAAGCAAGGTCAATTACCTGCTGTGCACCTGATGTGATGATGATGTCATCATCTTCACCAACAACATTGTGCTTTTCTGACATATATTTTTTTACGGTTTCACGGAGAGGTGTATAACCCTCTGAAATGCCGTACTGAAGTGCAGTTATAGGGTCCTTTGCAAGGATGTCTGCAGTGATTTTTCTTACATCGTCAACAGGGAATGCCTCGGGTGCGGGATTGCCTGCTGAAAAAGGCACAACATCACCGCCTGCAGTGGCTTTGAGAATTTCTCTGATTGCAGAGGGCTTGAGTGATGCTATTCTGTCTGAAATTTTGTATTCCATAATTATCTTCCTTAAAATATTTATAATAGTGCTATTTTACAACAAACGCACTTATATATAATTCCATTTTGGAATTATATATATTTTTTCTCATTTTTTCAGATTTTTGTAACCGTTTTTGTGTTTTCGTGTGTTGTATATGGTGTAAGGAGGAATGAAATATGAAAAAACTTATTTCAATTTTAATGTCAACCGTCATAATCATGACAACATTTATCATTTTATCTGCAGGCAACACTGCAGGAGCAGCTTTACCGCCCGAAATCTATCTGACTGCACCGAATCAGCATTATATTGCAGGGGAAGAAATCACCTTTGAAATGAAAATTCCTGCAGATGTGATTAAAGATGTCGTTTATGTGCAATTATTTATTGACTGCAATACGGATGTGCTGAAATTCAGAACTGCCGAGCAGTCCAAAGGCGAGCTTGCAGTCACAGAAACAGAAAAAGGCTACACAATAGACTTTTATCCCTGGTACATGGCAACAAACACTGAAACCTTCAGAGCCACACTCACATTCCGTGTATCGGAGGGTGATATTGATGTGAATGCCTATGCTTTGCTGCAATACAGAGACTCGGAAACAACAAGAGAAGCAATGCTGGTAGAGGACCTTCCGGATAACACAGTTTTCAGTGCTGATGAGTTACCCCGTCTTATTGTTCAGGGTGAGCTTGCAATTTACAGAAAAGGTGATACAATATACTTACCCTATTCAATTACAAAAAGTGAACTCAGAAGCAAAATCAGAAGCACACATAAAGAATACCCGGCAGACTACAAGGTGCTCTACAAAACAGATACAGAATATGCCCTTACGGGTGATGAGCTGTCCGTAAGCTTTGACGGCAGACAGGGAGAAACGGTGAGAATATGTATTCTCGGCGATGCAGACCACAACGGCATTGTCAATGCTGCAGACGCAAGAAAAACCTTAAGATACGCCGCAAAGCTTGAGAACTTCCCCGAGGATTTCAGTGAGGGCTGTGACCTTGACAATGTGGCAGGTGCCTCTGCGGGCGATGCAAGAAAAATTCTTCGCATTGCTGCTAAAACTGACACCTTTGACCCACCCGAATTCACAATAAAGCAGGGTGAAGAATTTACAATATCAAAGCTATTCAACGGAGGCAGCGGTTCATACAACTGGCATTGCACAGTTTCAGACGGCAAGGCTTTTGAGATTTCAGACACATTCACACCGCCCGATTCTGATGTTTTTGCACCCGGCACACCCTATGAGCAGACATTCTTCTTCAAGGCTCTGAAAAAAGGCACATACAGAGTGGATTTCAGGCTTCAGTTCCTTTCTACAGACACCTATGACGAGGTATTCAGCTTTATAATCAATGTAGAATAAAATCAACACATAAAAAACCGGAGGAATGGCTATGAAAAAAATCGTTTCAATTTTTATGACAATTGTAATTATTTCAGGGCTTTGCATTTCCGTTTCTGCAGCTGATGAATATGACGGCTATGCATACGGTTCACATGCATCCGGCGGAGCACCCGTTTTTTCATCTTATGTCATAATTAATAATCTTGAAGATGTTGAAAAGCTGACACTTCAGGTAAACTTCAATTCCGAAAAAATTTCAGCACCAAAGGTCAGTATACCTGAATATTTCACTGTTGAGGAAAATATTCAGAAAGACAAATTAATTCTGACCGTAACCGAAGGCAACGGTGTTTATGAAAACGAAGAATTTCATATTGATTTTGATGTTCTTGACAAAAAGCTTCGTGAAGAAGACATCGGTTTTTCCGTAACAGCAAAAGTTCTTTTTACAGACGGCAGTAAAAAGGAACTCAGAATAAAAACAAATGTTGATATTTATATTGACATGCCAACAGAAATATTGCCGCCTGAGGAAATTGTAATTACTTCCGATAAAAATTTCTTTATTAATGATGATACAATCACATTTTCAATTCCCGTTCACCCGATAGATAATGCAAAAAAAGCACATATAAAATTCACTCTTGACACAAAAGCCTTTACAATAAAAAATACAGAAGCAGGAAAAGACACTATCTTTACCATAACAGAAAATGAAGACGGATACAGCCTTATATATGATGTTCCTGACACTGACCAAGGAAATATTAATATCACTTTCAGTATAAAAGGACACGGACGGATCACTTTCTTCATTAACTGTTTCAGAATCAACGAAAAAGGCGAGGAATCAATAATCAACAGAGAAGCGCGGATTCCGTTCACTAATATATATAATTCCGATGAATTCCCGCACATCGTTATTTCAGATAAACTGGATATTTTCAGAGACGGCGATACGATTTATTTTCCTTTCACTGTACTGGAAAACTTTTTCGAAGGTCAGTTTTCCTCATCCCTCAAAGGCCACTCTGCAGCCATCTCAAGTCGCAGAGTAAGCGGTGGCTTCACTGACATTCCGATCGCTACGGGAGATTACCTTTATATAAATATGGATTATATCAACATTGACAAGATAAAAATCTGTATAATGGGTGACACCAACCGTAACGGAAGCATCACCGCTGCCGATGCAAGACTTGCATTAAGACACTCTGCAAAAATAGGTACACTTGAGGATATAGAAGCATCTGCTGCAGATGCGGACAGAAACGGAAAAATCACATCTGCCGATGCAAGAATGATTCTCCGTGTCGCATCAAAGGTTGACAGTTTTATACTTCCTGAAATCACAATGACCAAAGGTGAAGAATTTGTAATTTCAAGGCTTTTCAATGGCGGAGACACATCCTATAGCTGGCGTTGCACCGTATCAGACGAGAATGCATTTGAAATATCAGACACCGCTGAACCACCTGAAAGCGCTGAGACATTTATCGGCAAACCTCTTATGCAGACATTCACATTGAAAGCTCTGCAAGCCGGTAAATACACAGTGCACTTCAGACGGCAGTTCCTTTCTACAGACACCTATGACGAGGAATTCAGCTTTATAATCAATGTTACGGAGTAAATAGTTATGAAAAAAACTGTATCGGTAATACTTGTTCTTGCACTTATGCTGAGCTTGTGCATCACATCCTCAGCTGAAGCAGAAAGCGAAGAACCCTTACCTCCCCTGATTGAATTTCAGACAAACAACAGATATAAACAGCATTACATTCTCGGTGAGAGGGATTTTATACGCTTCGATGTGCTTTATGATGAGTTTTACTCCTATTTTGCGAAAATCATCATACACACCCGTTGTAACAAGGATGTTCTGACTCTCAGTTACGAAGAAGGACACACAGAAACCGATACAGGATATATTACTGAAATCACAACTCACGATATGGCAACAGGAACAGTCGGAAGATTTTTCACTTACGAAGCTGTTGCAGTCGGGAACCCCGATGTAAGCATCAGCATTACAGGTATTACAAGAAACGGTAAAGAAAGAGAAATTCCGATAATAAACAATCTTCCCGTAAACAAGGTTTACACCCGGGAAGAAATACCGGAAATCAGTGCTTCTCTCATCCCTCCCGTTTTTGCCAACCTGAAGCAGACATGGTTTGATACTGATTTATCCGAAAGGCTTTATATTCTGGCTCCGACAACGATATCTGAGATTTTCTCAATGCTCTCAGTTTCGGGAAACGACGGCGAAATAAAGTATATCCCGAAATACGGAACAACAGATAATTATCCCCGTACGGGAGATGTCTTTGCCCTTGAATTTGAAGGAAGGTACTGTGCTGCACTGTATGTATTTGTTGTCGGCGATGCAACGGAAGACGGTAAAATTACGGCTGCCGATGCAAGGAGCATATTAAGGCAGAGTGCAAAGCTTGATGCTGAGGGATTTGCATGTGATGTGACCAACGACGGAAAAACAAATGCAGCAGATGCGAGAATGATTCTCCGTGTTGCGGCAAGGATTGATTATTTCAGACTTGCTGATCGCACCGTATGGGAGAATCAGCTATATAAAGTCGGACCTCTTGTGAGTGCATCTGACGGCGGATACATGTGGAGATGCACCGTATCGGAGACAGATGCTGTTGAAATCACCGGAACAATTGAGTCCTCTGTTGACAACACGGGAAAGCCTCCCGAAGAAATCATTCTCGGTGCCCCCGCATTGCAGACATTCATCCTGAAGCCTCTGAACCAGGGAAAATTCTATGTTCATTTTGAGCTTATCCGTCCGTGGGAAGCAGAACCGATAAAGGAATTCGGCTTCACAATGGTTGTTGATGATGTACTCAATTAACTAAAATTTTTATTATGAAAATCCGCTTGTTTATGCGACATTCTAAAAATGACTGACGGCTATTGACAAACTTCTTTTATTAGATTTATAATAGCATTCGTATCATAAGCGAAAGTGCTGATGAATACATCGGCACTTTTATTTTATCGAAGGAGAAATCCCTATGGCTGTTAAAAATGTACCCGAAATGTTCGGTTCTCTCGTTTTCAATGACGAAGTTATGAGAGAAACGCTCCCCAAGGAGATATACAGATCTCTTCACAAGACCGTTGAAGAGGGCAAGGAGCTTGACATCACTCTTGCGAACGCAGTTGCTCACGCTATGAAGGACTGGGCAATCAGCAAGGGCGCAACTCATTATACCCACTGGTTCCAGCCTATGACGGGTATCACTGCCGAAAAGCACGACAGCTTCATAAGTCCTGCTCCCGGCGGAAAAGTTATTATGGAGTTCTCAGGTAAAGAGCTTATCAAGGGCGAGCCCGATGCATCAAGCTTTCCCTCAGGCGGTATCAGAGCCACATTTGAGGCAAGAGGCTACACAGCATGGGACCCCACTTCATATGCATTCATCAAAGACAATTCACTCTGCATCCCCACAGCATTCTGCTCATATACAGGCGAAGTTCTTGACAAGAAGACTCCCCTGCTCCGTTCAATGGAAGAGCTCAGCAAGCAGGCTGTCCGTGTGCTCAACCTCATCGGTGTTGACACAAAGAGAGTTATCTCAACAGTAGGTGCAGAGCAGGAATATTTCCTCATTGACAGAAAGGTTTACGAAAAGAGAAAGGATATTGTCATCACAGGCAGAACTCTTTTCGGTGCAAAGCCTCCCAAGGGTCAGGAAATGGACGACCATTACTTCGGTGCAATCAAGCCCCGTGTTATGGCTTACATGGAGGACCTTAACGAAGAGCTCTGGAAATTAGGTATTCTTGCAAAAACAGAGCACAACGAAGCAGCTCCCGCACAGCATGAATTGGCTCCCGTTTTCTCCACAACAAATATTGCAACCGACCACAATCAGCTCACAATGGAGATTATGAAAAAGGTTGCAAAGAAGCATAATCTTGTGTGTCTTCTTCACGAAAAGCCCTTTGCAGGCGTAAACGGAAGCGGTAAGCACAACAACTGGTCAATTTCAACAGACAGCGGTAAGAATCTTCTTGACCCGGGAAAGAATCCTCAGTCAAACAAGACATTTCTTCTCATTCTCGCTGCAGTTGTAAAGGCTGTTGACGATTATCAGGACCTTATGAGAATTTCTGTTGCAAGTGCAGGCAACGACCACCGTCTGGGCGCTCACGAAGCTCCTCCCGCAATCGTTTCCGTATTCCTCGGCGATGACCTGACAAAAATCATTGAAGCGCTTATCAACAAGGAAGACGATGTTGAAGGTCCTCAGAAGGTCGCAATGAAGACAGGTGTTGATGTTCTTCCCGATTTCACAAAGGATACAACCGACAGAAACAGAACATCTCCCTTTGCTTTCACAGGTAACAAGTTTGAATTCCGTATGCTCGGCTCAAACTATTCAATAGCAGACCCCAACATCATAATGAATACAATCGTTGCCGAGTCATTCTCACAGTTTGCTGATTATCTTGAAAATTCAGAGGATATTGACAAGGCTGTCAGCCACATTATCCGCCGTGAGTTCAGAAACCATGCAAGAATCATCTTCAACGGCAACGGCTACGACGATGCATGGGTAAAGGAAGCAGAAAAGAGAGGTCTTCTCAATCTTCAGACAACAGCAGATGCAATTCCCCATTACACTGCCCAGAAGAATATTGACCTTTTTGAAAAGCATCATATATTTACTCCTCTTGAAGTTCATTCAAGACAGGAAATTCTTGCAGAGCTTTATACAAAGACAATCAATATCGAAGCTCTCACAATGCTTGAAATGGCAAAGAAGCAGCTTCTTCCCGCAGCAATTTCCTTTACAGGCTCCCTTGCACAGACACTTGCCGCAAAGAAGGCAATCGGCATGAATATTGAAAATGATGCGGCATTCCTTCTTGCAGACAAGCTCACAAGGCTTACAAATGCAATGTATGAAAAGATTGACAATCTCGACAAGGCAGTTGCAGATGCAAAGAATATTGCAGAGGGACAGGACCTTGCATTCTATACAAAGGACAATATCCTGTCAGCTATGAATGAGCTCCGTGCAGTTGCAGACGAAATCGAAACCGATATGTCAGAGGATTTCATTCCTTATCCCACATACAGTGACCTTCTCTACAGTGTTTAAAATTCAAGACTCATCACTTCATAATAATCGCAGTAAAGACACATGTATTTACTGTTTGATGAAAAGATGAAATTGTTTCTCAGAGAAGTGTATGTTTCATAAATATCTGAAAAATAAAGGTCAGGGTTCATATAACTCAGACTTTTATTTTTTTCCTCGGTTTCATATTCACTGAGAATTGCAAAGGAATCAATGACCGTACAGAACAGCTTTTTCAGCTCTTCCCGTGCTTCGGGCGTGTTTACCGTGTCCGAAAATGCAGTGACGGTCACGCTGTCGATATTGCCGTTTGCTCCCGTTTCAAAGGAAAGCATGACATCATCCTCACTGCACAGCGACAGCCAGACATGAGCCTTGTTTTCGTAAATAAACAGGTCCGTATAATCAAAACAATACCGTTCATCCGAAAGGGAAAGTCTGTCTGCAAGCATTGACACATCGGGTCTTGCCTCAGAAGAGCATGAACAAAGGAAAAGTATAACAAAAGAAATAAACAGACAACATAATTTTTTCATAAAGCACCGTCCTTATGTTAAATCATATTATCTGTTTTATCGATATATGAAAAAAGCACCGCAGATGCGATGCTCTGGAGCTTGTGATCCGGCTCGAACGGACGACCTGCGCATTACGAATGCGCTGCACTACCGACTGTGCTACACAAGCATATTCAACTGACCTGTTTATTATAATTGATTGGTTCCGAATTTGCAAGTCTTTTATAATATTTTATTGAAATTAAGTGAGCGTGATTCAATGAACATAAAAAAACTTATTGCACTCAGGACAGTGCTGATAATGCTGACAATTGCCGTAATGGTTGTAATTTTTATGCTCTCCGCAGACAATGCTGATGAGTCAAACGCAAAAAGCGACCTGATTTCAGGCTCACTTATAAAAACAGTACTTGCATTTTTTCATCTTGAGGGTGAAAAAGCGGAAATATTCATTGATAACTGTGTAATGATTGTACGCAAGACTGCCCATTTCACGGAATATGCCGTCCTCGGCTTTCTGATTTTCTCAGTTTTTGAGTCATTCTTCATAAAACGGAAAATTGCAATTCCTGTTTCACTTTGTTCAGGTGCATTGTATGCCGTTTCAGACGAAATACATCAGTCCTTTGTACCCGGCAGAAGCTGTCAGATAAGCGACATGCTTCTTGACTCGGCAGGAGTTATGACGGGAATAATCATGCTGATTGTTTTCATAGCAATAATCAAAAAATACAGAAAAAATTCACAGTCTGCAGACGGGTTGATATAATTCCCTTAAAGTAGACACTTGAAATAACAAAAAGTTTCAAGACTACTTTAAGGGGATTTTTTATGTCAAAAATTAGTTATGAACAAAAACTATCATCAGTAAAACAATACATAAACGGAAAAATAACTCAACAAGAGGGAGCA
>JAFUIY010000102.1 GCA_017473925.1 Clostridia bacterium
AAAATATATGTGTCTGACCGGCGCAGCAATATGTTTTGTTTCCGTTCGGGCTTCGCCCTCTCTACAACAAAACATATTGCATTATCGTTCTTCTTTTATTTTTTTCTAAACTTGGTCTCACATCATTGACAAATGTACATTATTTTTTTACTTCTCTACTTACTTTTATATTTATTGACACTTTGCTGTCAATTTGTTATTATAATTATGAGGTGGATATTGTGAAAAAATTATTATCTAAGAAATGGCTTTGCATTCTGTTAATTATCCCTACATTAATTTTAACAGATATTATTTTCTGCACAGGATTATATTTTTTCGAGCCGGTAAATTACAATGCACCTGATTTATCTATTTCCGATTCTTTTGATTTATACAAAAAATACAGTGATACATCTTCATCATTTTACATAAAACAAATCACACATGAAGATATTGTAGCTGCAGAATTTGATTCCAGACTGAAATATGTTGATGATACGATTCTTATAACATATACAGATAATGCAGATTATGATGATGTTAATATTTTACTATCCCCTTACGATGCTTCGATATGCGGATATATTGAAGAAATCAATTTTATTCAGGCTGAATTTCCCGATTGCGACTACCCGACTTTAACAAACATTTGTTCTGAGTTGTCAGAACATGAATCCATAAGCTGTGCTATAATTGATTATTTTGAAGAAACACCTACAAGTGAAGACAACACAGTTATAAATGAAGACAGCATGGACAACTACTATTATGATTTAATCAACTACCCTGACGATATTTCAGCATATATCAGAAACAAGTCCTCAGTAAATGTCGGAGTATTTGATGTCCTTGTTGACAGCAATAATATGCATCTTGATGTTATTAACAAGGATTCTTATGATGTTAACTCCCTTTACAATCCGTTAATCAAACCATTTAATAATCACGGAACACATGTTGCAGGAATCCTTGCAGGTTCAGAGAATTGCAATGCTCCTGCTGTTTATCCGAATGCAAAAATTGTTTCTGATAATGCAATGAACAACTCCATTTCATATTGGGTTGCTGCAATTACCGATATGATTATAAACTATGACGTAAAAGTCATAAATATGAGCATAGGATACAACTCTTATATAACATTGTCTGCTACACTCGGTTGCAAAAATGCAATTGAATTTATAAACAATGAAAGCTCGTTTTTCAATTCTGTTTTAAAAACATTGATTGAAAACAATCACGAATTTCTTATATGCACTGCAGCAGGTAACGATTCACACAGCAATATCAATAAAATACATAAAGGTTATTTCAGTTACGGAGAAAAACAGCTGCTTGATAAATTTGACATTTTCAATATTTTCACAGAACGGGTTAGATATTCTGACAGCCGTTACAGTCTCCCCTTTTCTTTTATAAATGATAAAGATGTATTGAACAGAATTATTGTTGTAGGCTCATGTGATGAATATTATAATTTATCATATTTTTCGTCACTGCACGAAAGAACAGATATTATTGCTCCCGGAGAAGGCATTCACAGCCTTGGATTTAAAAACGATTATGATTACATGTCAGGAACATCCATGGCATGTCCATTTGTTTCAGGAACTGCAGCTCTCCTTTTCGCTGTAAATCCTGATCTTACAGCAGTTGATGTAAAAAATATTATTATAAATTCTTCATCACAGACAATCGGAAATAATGAGTTTGAATATCCCTTGCTTGATGTAACAAAAGCATTGGAAATGGCTCAATAAGCTATTGTTATTTGTTTAAAAATATGATATAATCAATAAAAAAATAAGGATGGTCTTATATGATACATTATATTGAAAATGATTACCTTAAGATTGGTGTTAAAGACGACGGTGCCGAGCTTACAAGCGTTATCTCAAAAGAAACCGGAATTGAATATCTGTGGCAGGGCAATCCTGATGTCTGGTACGGTCAGTCTCCTGTCCTCTTCCCTATTATCGGCCGTGTACTTGACGATGTATATTATCTTAACGGTAAAGAATATACAATGCCCAAACACGGACTCTTCAGAAAAAGAAAGGCTCAGTTTGTTGAACAGACAAGCAATAGTCTCACATTTAAAGAATCAGCAGATGAAGAGACACTTAAAATCTTCCCCTTTGATTTTGAAGTATTTGTAATATTTGAGCTTATTGATAAATCACTTAAAGTTACTCATAAAATCATCAATAACGGCGACGACACAATGTACTTTTCAATCGGCGGACATCCCGGTTTCAATTGTAAAATCGGTGATTATCTTCTTTTTGATACCAACGAAACACTTGACACGATTGAAATAGATACAGAATGTCTCAGAACAGGAAAAACAATTCCCGTACTTGATGAGAATAACAAGATTGTTATTACAAAAGATATATTCAACAATGATGCTCTGATTTTCAACGGAATGAAATCAAAGACAATCACTCTTGCAAGCGATGACCATAACAGAAAGGTAATTTTTGATTACAGCGACTGTTCTTATCTCGGAATCTGGGCAAAGCCCGGTGCTCCATATGTCTGTATAGAACCTTGGTGGGGCGTCAATGATTCTCATGAAAGAAAAGATGATATCTCAAAGAAAGATGCAATTATCAGCCTTGCAGCAAATAATACATATGAATGCTACTGGAAAGCTGAAATATCAGAATAATATGCTTGACTCAACTGCTATCTTCTGATAAAATATATAAAAATCAATAAGGAGAAATTGAAATGAACGAAGAAATTCTCAACAATGAAAATACAGAAGAATACGAGCCTCTTATCGTCAGCGTTATTGATGAAGAAGGCGAAGAACATATTTTTGAGGAGCTTGACACATTAGAAATCAATGATAATGAATATGTAGCACTTCTTCCTGTTTACGATGAAGAAGTCATTGATGAAGACGGCGAGCTCATCATTCTCAGAAGAAATTATGACGGTGATGAAATTTATCTTGAACCTATTGAAAATGAAGATGAATTCATGAAAATCGGCAGAATGTTTGAAGAAAGACTTGCTGACATGTTTGAATTTAATGATTAATTGATAATTATCCTGCTTTGTTCGATTTGTTTACAGTCTATATTAACCCTACAATTATAAAAAAGGGAGCCTTGCTCCGCTGCCGGGATGCAGACCTCCCGCTTAATGCGGACGAAGGGAGCGCAATGGTATCGGGCGGCACCCACCCTGCTTGACATGCAGGTTACTATTGGCTGTAAGACGGCACGGCGGGATTATTTTTATAAAATAAATCACAAAGAAACCCGATATGCAGTGCATATCGGGTTGATCTTATTATTGGGCTTAAGCAGCTTCAGTAAAGCTTGTTATGAGCTTTGCTGATGCTCTGAGAATAAGTCTTGCATCCTTAGCTGTGATTACGCCATCACCGTCAACATCACAACGTGCTGTCATCATGGCATCAGAAGGTGTTTCTATACGGGCAGCAATTCTGAGTGTAAGTCTTGCATCAGCAGCTGAAATATATCTGTTGTTATCAGCATCACCGAGCATAAAGAAGAAGTCTTCGTCAAGTGTCAATTCAACAGGAGAAACAAATACATTTTCATCATCCTCATTGAAGTATGAAGCACCTGCATTAATTGTAGTGGCAACAATTTCTTTTCTTGAAACCTGAAGATAAAGCACTGCAAGAACTATGTCACCGTTTTCGTCACAGTCTGACTTCTTGATTCCGTCAGGAGCTGCAAAACCAACTGTAAGAACTCCGTCAGTATTTACGGGAGCGCCTGCAACAGCATATCCGTTTTCGAGCTGTACCACATCGGAATCAGCGAATGTAAACATCTCTGTATTGAAATTAATGATGAAATTACCGTTTGTAGCATCCTTTGCATCAAGAAGAACAAACTCAAGCTCAACATTATTTGTTACGGCATTGTATGAAGGTCTGAGAGAGATTTCGTAACCTGCAGATTCAAGGCTTCCCTGTTCTGTGAGATAATCAAAACAGATACCGCTCTGCATATAATCAATAAGTCCTGATGACATGAGAAGAATCTTTCTTGCATCTGCTTCATTGATAATACCGTCAGCATAAACGTCACCGTTCATGAAAGGAATCGAGCCTTCTTCAACATATTCGTCTCCGGCGGCAATTCTGAGTGCAAGATATGCATCATATGAAGTTACAAGACCGTCAAGATTTATATCACCGAGGAGATAACTTCCGGGTTCATCAGGAAGTGCAACAACACCGTCAGAATTAAGAATTCCGGGATTAATAAATCTGTTGTAGTGCATAAACTGTTTGTAAGCAACATCCTGCCATACAGTTCTTTCCTCATCAGCAGTAATAAGCCAGATAAGGAACCCCATGGAATTGCTTTCATACTTGAATGTACCATGCTTCATGCTCTTGATAAACCATGTATTTTCGGGAAGTGCACAGGTTGAAGCATCAATGTAATGGCAGATTGTACCTGCTGTATACCAGGGAGTAAGCATATCATAGTTGGAAGAAATGTGGTCATGACCGTCATCATATTCCTGAACTGCCTGACCTGCCTTGTGAACCTCATTAAGGTCTACACAGCTTGCACCGAAGCTTGCATAAGCAGTATCAACAATACCGTCACTCTGAACTGAACAGTTTTCACCGATAGGAAGAATCTGCATATCCCATGATGCAACTACACTGATATTGATGCCGCTGTCTTTTGCATCAAGAAGAATAGTTTCATAGTCATACTGATAGCCCTTGAATGTATCAACAGCTTCATAAAGAGGTCCTGTAAGGTCTTCACCGAAGAGAACATCAACAGCCTTGTCATAATCTTCTGTGGGAACAAGAGCCCAGATACCGGGCATCTTTGCAATTTCATCAGTAACACCTGTCATACCAAGGAAGAACTCTACGTCAGAAAGAACCTCTTCAATCTTAAGACAGAATGACTGGATTTCCCATTCGTTATTGAGAATGTAGTTTATAATCCATGTTGTGAAAGATGTGATAGGATTGTCTGAAATGTCATTTGTATAACGGATATATGCACTTGAATACTTTGTGATATTAGTGAATTCGTTTACAATTTCACGCTTGAAGAAATCACCCACAAGTGATGTTCCGAGGAACTCAGAAGAAACAGTAACAAAATTCTTTATGCTGTCTGAAGCAGTCTCATCAATTGCAAGATATGTTGTTGCAACAGTTGAGCCGTATCCTTCAGAGAAAACAGATACCTTGTCTGCCCCTGTTTCAGCCTTTACGTACTCGATAAAATCAGCCATAAGCTCTGCATTGACAACAGGATCAAGACGCCAGTCATATGTAAAGACATATGTGTTTTCATAACCTACATTATCAGCAATAGCCTCACCGATATCACCTGCAATAGCAGTTGCAAGATCACTGTCTTCATCAAAATAATATTCAAGAGATTCAGTGAATTCAAGAGTGCCTGTTGAGGGGTCAGCAGGAGTACCGTCATCATTCATACGGATTTTTTTAAGATTATCAACAGCTGTCTGAAGATCAGTTTTTATATCTTCAACAACCTGCTTGAAATCAATACTTGCAATAATTGAAGCAATATCAATATTGTTGAAATCGAGGCTGCCGATAATGGGGACAAGTTTTTCAATCGCCATGTTGATAATGTTATTAATATCACCGCCGTATCCGAGGTAATCAACAAGCAACATGATGATTTCCATTGTGCCCATTTCACCGATACTTGCAAGCACATCTTCACTGAAAAGATTAAGAATCTCTGAAGAGAAGCCTGAAGTAAAGAGAATGTCAACCTGATAATCTGCAAAATTAAAAACGACTGAACCGTCATCCTTATTATAAATGGGGTTTGCAAAAATATCATTTACAACAATAACGGGAGTAGCTTCGGTTTCTTCTGCTGCAAAAACAGAAACAGCCGTTCCTGAAATCAGGAGCAGTGAAAGTATACAGCAAAGAACCTTTCTGAAAGCTTTTTTCATAGAGTAAGTACCTCCTACTATGTATATACATATTAATTATACATCATAAGGACAAATTTTGCAACACTAATTTTATTTAAATTTAAATATTGTATGTAGAGTTACAATAGATGTGAGACTAAAATAGAATAGAAAAAGTGATTGAGAACTGTTAGAATAAGTTCACCACAAACAAATCAAACAGAGAGGACTCAATCACCATGAATAGTATAACACAAAACAAGAGATATTGT
>JAFUIY010000103.1 GCA_017473925.1 Clostridia bacterium
GGTGGTTACGTCTTTTTGCTGTGTCATCCTTCGCCTTCGCTCTTTTTGAGCTGCATTTAATTTCTGTTTGTCAAGGGCGACGGATATTTTTTTGATTTTTTCTATTTTGGGGCTTGACTTTTAATAGTTAGTCTTTCTTATTATTTGCGATACCTTGTTTTTCTGAACTGCCGGACTGAAACTTGCATTTAAATCTATATAATTCCCGTAAAGTGAGAAGCACTTTTTGTCTTTTTCTGCAGTTCTGAATTACTGTATCATTTTCATTTCAATGAAAGATTCTGACCTTTGTTTTTACATCCACATCGGTATCACCCTTCCTGTGTCTATATAATAGCATACATATTTCCCTTTTTCAAGACGGAATATTGTACAAAGTTCACTAAAATAATTTATGCAAGATATAGATTTTGTACACATTGTCATTAAAAAGTATTGACAACAGCATTATTTCTGTGTTATTATTAAGATGTTGGGGGTCCTGTCACCCCCTCTTTTCTATATATAATACAATTCTTACTGTTCTGTTCTGCAGGGCAGTTTTTTATTTATCATAATCAGGACATGACATGAATATAGTTGAATGTGCATTGCATGCAATTATATCAAAAAAAGGAGCCGGTGAAATGGACAATGAAATGACCACCGAAAAGGTGCTGTTAAAAAAAGAAAAACTGTCCGTCAATGCGGAACAGCTGATAGAAACCGACCTGAACCTTGCCGATTATTACGGCGACATAGTAAAAATACTTGGCGTCAACACCTGTGCAAACATTCACTCTGCAACACTCACTGCAGACAAAGCAGTCATTGAGGGCAGTGTCACACTCAGAATGATTTACATTGATTCCGAAGCAAAAACCGAGGCTGCCGACTGCACAGTCCCCTTCAGCAGAAGCATTGATATTAAAAATGCAGATACAAACGATAACCTGACTGTTGAATGCATCAGTGAGCAGGCAACCTGCCGTGCACTGAATCCGAGACGGGCTGAAATCAGAGGCTCTGTCACACTGCATGTCTGTGTTACTGCCGCTGATGAATGCGAATTCATAACAGACACTCCCGAGGGCTTCTGCCATTCGAGAAAAAGCACCCATGACGGTTATCTCCTTAAAGCATCTGCCGTAAAACGCTTTTCCGTGAACGCCGAGAGCAATCCCGATGACAAATACCGCGGTGCAAAGCTCTGCAGAGTATTCACAATGCCCATTGTCAGCGAAACAAAGACAATCAAAAACAAAATGATGATAAAAGGCAATGTCTCATCTACATTTATATATATGACCCCTGACGGAAAATTTGAGACGGAAAGAATAACCGAGCCTGTCAATCAGATTGTGGAAATGGAGGGAATTGACGAAAACTCACTCTGCTGTGTCACACTCAGGGCAGCCGGCACTGACGGAAGATTTATCCCTGCAACGCCTCAGTCACCTGCGAAGGCAGAAATCTCAGTGACTATTTCTGCACAGATTGATGCTTACGAAAAAGGCAGAGTCACATGCATTGACGAGGCATACTCTCCCACTCATGAGCTTATATGCAAAAGCGAAACGGTAAAATGCATCACATCAATCAGGCATATAACGGAAAACCACGATGTGACCTCCGATTTTGATTTTTCATCCTGCAAGGTGTCCTCCGTTGACGATGTTTCCGTAAGAAAAATCAGCTTCACATGTCAGAAGGAAGACAGTGAAATGCTTGTCAGGGGAAATATTCATTACGGAATTATAATCACCGATGCCGAAAACGATAAAATGTACTTTGAACGCACAGCCGATTTCGAGCACAGAATCACTCCCGACAAAAACGACTGTGAATGTGTGTTCAGTCCCGTGATATCAATAAACGCTGTCGGCTTCACCCACAAGGGCAATTCATCTGTTGCAGTGACAACTGAGCTTCGCACAGAGGGCTTCATGTATTCATATCAGCCTGTAACGGGGCTTGTATCTGCATGCAAGGGCGAAAGCAGAAAAAAGGACAGCAATCACTGTATCATCACTGCTTATTTTGCTTCAGAGGGTGAAAGGCTGTGGGACATCGCAAAGACACATTGTGCAGACATTGAGAATATCAGGAAGCTCAACGACATAACAGGTGACACTGTTGACAGCGACAGAATGTTGATTTTTGAACAGGAATGAGGAGACGGTTCAATGGATAACACACGAATTTATGAGGATATAAGAAAACGCACTCAGGGTGATATTTACATCGGCGTTGTGGGACCTGTCAGAACGGGTAAATCCACATTCATCAAAAAATTCATGGAAACTGCCGTTCTGCCGAACATCGAGGGGGATTATGTCAGGGAAAGAGCTGTTGACGAGCTACCGCAGTCTGCAGCAGGCAGAACAATCATGACAACAGAGCCGAAGTTTATCCCTGAGCAGGCTGCAAGAATCAGCCTTGAGAACAATGTGAATTTCCGGGTAAGAATGGTTGATTGTGTAGGCTATATTGTCCCGAGCTCTCTGGGCTATATTGAGGGTGAATCCCCGAGAATGGTCAAGACACCATGGTTTGAAGAAGAAATCCCCTTTAACATGGCTGCCGAAATCGGCACTCAGAAGGTCATCAGCGAGCATTCCACAATCGGTCTTGTTGTCACAACGGACGGAAGCATAAGCGATATCCCGAGGTATGAATACGAGGAGGCTGAAGAGAGGGTTATAAGAGAACTCAGGGACATCAACAAGCCCTTTGTCGTTCTTCTCAACTGTATGTATCCCGACTCCCCTGCTGCAATTGAAATGAGCAGGAAGCTGACAGAAAAATACTCAGTGTCCGTAATGCCCGTCAACTGCCTCGACATAACTGAAGAGGAAATCCGTGAAATCCTCAGAGCCGTACTCATGGAATTCCCAATAAAGGAAATCGATATCCGTGTACCCTCATGGATGAGCTCCCTTGCCGGCGACCACAACATCAAGAAGGAGCTTTTCCGTGCTGTCAGGAATTATGCGGGAAGTCTCAGATGTGTAAGAAATGTCTCAGACATGTGTACATCACTTGCAACGGAGGACTATATCGTAACGGCAAGTGTGAACGATGTAAGCCTCGGTGACGGCAAAGCCTGTATCACGGCTGAAATCACAAACACAGTTTTCTATGAAATCGTGACGGAAATAACAGGTGTTGAGGTCAGAAGCGAAGCACAGCTGATTACTACCCTTTCCGAAATGGCAGACACAAACACCAAATACAAACGCATCCGTTCAGCCCTTGATGAGGTTGAAGCCACAGGCTACGGCATTGTCATGCCCACAATTGATGAGCTGACACTGGAGGAGCCCGAAATCATGAAGCAGGGCGGCAAGTACGGCGTAAGACTCAAGGCGTCAGCACCGTCAATCCACATGATGAAAGCCACAATCAACACGGAGGTGGCACCCATTGTCGGCTCTGAAAGTCAGTCAGAGGAGCTTGTGATGTATCTGCTCAATGAATTTCAGGAGAATCCCGTAAAGATATGGCAGTCAAACATATTCGGAAAGTCCCTTGATGACCTTGTCAATGAAGGCCTTAAAAACAAGCTCTACCACATGCCCACGGAAGCGAGAATGAAGCTTCAGCAGACCCTTGAAAGGATCATAAATGAGGGCTGCAGCGGACTGTTATGTATTATAATATGACAACAAAATGATATATTATTTTATTTTCCATATTAGCAATTATTACAAATTGAAAAAAGTTTATTAACACTTTATTCATTTTTGATGGCTATATGCAGAATATTTTATAAGATATTTCGTATTTTACTCCGTATTTCGACATCAAAAAATACTTTCCCTTGTGTTATTTCTCAAATGTTTGCAAAATTGTTACATCAAAAATAACATTTAATAAATTATTAACAATCCCGCTTGAATTAATAATTCCGATATGTTAAAATATGGTCACAAAGGTAAGCAAGGCTTACCAAATAAATTACAAAAGTGAGGTGCAACAGGTAATGGCAGCAGACGTATTCGCAAAGATGATGAACTGGATCTCAGCTTTCGTTGCAAAGATCGTTGATCTCTTCAAGCAGCTCGGTGAAATCCTCAGCATGGGCTAATTCCAAAATTTAATTTTATCTATTTTATAATCGGAAAGAGGTGCACACAATGGATATTATCAAGGCTCTCATCGCTTGGATCATGGAAGTAGTTGCTACATTCAAGAAGTTCGCAGCTGGTTTCGATAAGGACTTCCCCAACATGACTGGTGAATTCTAATTTCAGAAATGAAATAATATTTAAATAGTATTTCAGCGGGTATTCTCAGGAATACCCGTTTATTCTTTTATGCAGCCGTTTTCACTTGACACTTTTTCACGCATGATGTAAAATATACATCATAAAGGAGGGGCAAAAATGAAAAAAATATTCGGAGAAGATATTTCCCCAAAATGCATTTATTGCGAAACGGGAATAACAACAAACGACGGCAAAGAGGTACTCTGCCGCCGTATGGGTGTAATGCAACCTGATTCATGCTGTAAGAAATTCCGTTATGACCCTCTGAAAAGAAAGCCTCAGACCGTAAAAATTCAGAATGATTTCAAAGAAGAGGACTTCAGCCTTTAATTCTGCTTTCTGACAATACGGTATTCGTCATTATCCCTGTAATAGGGGCAGTTGCCGAAATTACCCGTCAGGAAACGGAGCATTTCATCCTCATCAAGATTCATGTCACAGAAATATGAATCATACTCTTCGTCGTAAACATAGTTTTCGCATGTTTCACAATTGGAAACAAATTTTTTCTTAATCATAAAATCACATCCGACTGTATTTTATCACAAAGGGAATCAATTTACAACCATGGAATATGAAGTTATACGCTCTAAAAGAACAACACTTTCAATAGAAGTGAACATCGACGGCAGAATAACTGTCAAAGCACCGTTGCTTTGTTCTGACAAGGAAATCGAAGCATTTGTTACAGACCACAGTGAATGGATACAGAAAGCCCTTGTAAAATCACAGAAACGCCGTGAAAAGAAAGCTGAATTTATAATTCCTCAGGATAAAGAAAATTACTACAGACAGAAAGCAAAGGAGTACCTTCCCGTAAGGACTGCTTACTGGAGCGACATCATGGGGCTTACTCCTGCTTATGTTCACATCACGGGAGCAAAAAAACGGTTCGGCAGCTGTAACGGCAAAAACGGAATCTGTTTTTCGTTCAGACTCATGCCTTATCCCGAAAAGGTCATTGACTATGTTATCATTCACGAGCTTGCACATATAAAGCATAAAAACCATTCGGCTGACTTCTATGCATTCATTGCAGAGTTTATGCCCGATTACAGAATATATGAAAAGATTTTAAAAGGAGATTGAATTATGGAAAACGCCATGCTTCAGGGAATCAAAATAACAAATGTTGAATTCACAAACAACATAAAAGCCCAGAAAAAGATTGAGCTCGGCTTCGGCTATTCATACAATGTAAAATATTCTGCACAGAATACTTGCATAGGTGAATTCACGGCAAAAATCAAGGACAAATCTGCTCCCGGGGAGTTTTTTATCAATGTGACGGCAACAGGTGTGTTCAGGTTCACAGAGGGTGCAAAGAAGGAAATTCTTCATGTTGAAACCTACAACGACCTTTTCCCTCATGTAAGAGCATTTGTCACAACACTCACCTCAAATGCAGGTATTCCTCCCATTATTATACCCTTTATAGACATTTCAAAGAAGGAGATTTACCGTTTTGAAATGGGTAAGGACAATAAGAATCCTCCCTCTGTTGATGATTTCATCAACCCTTATGACAATCAGTAAATTTTATTGACTTTGCGTTCACAATTTGTTAAAATAGATATGCAGTCAGTTCGGAACCATCCTGACTATAAATAAAACTACGGAAAGAAGAATACAATTGAAAAAGAAAACAACCCTGTTTATCACTCAGGCGGCTGTTATTGCTGCGCTGTATGTCGCTCTGACATACATTTCAAACTCTCTGGGCCTTGCCTACAACGCTGTTCAGTTCCGTCTTTCGGAGGTGCTGACAGTTCTGCCCGCATTCACACCTGCAGCAATTCCGGGGCTTACAATCGGCTGTATCATTGCAAACATCAGCAGTCCCTTCGGCATTGTTGACATCGCAGCCGGCTCCTTTGCAACCCTTTCTGCAGCAGTCGTCTCATACCTGCTGAGAAAAATCCGTTTCAGAGGCATTCCCGTACTTTCAACCATTCCGCCGGTGATATTCAACGCTGTAATAATCGGTCTTGAAATCATGCTGCTCGAAAACGGTGAGCCTGCCGTATTTTTCATTTCTGCCGCACAGATTCTTGCAGGACAGACAGTGATGTGTGTCGTTGCAGGTATCCCCTTTATGCAGGCAGTAAAAAGAACACGCATTTTCACTGATTAAACCCACGAAAGGACTACTATCATGAAAAAAATTCTTGTTGCTGACGATGAAGAGCTTATAATGAACCTCGTATGTGACTTCCTCCGCCGTGACGGCTATGAGCCTCTCTCTGCCTCAGACGGCGAGCAGGCACTGGAAATTTTCAGGGCAAATCCCGACATTGCACTTGTGATTCTTGACATCATGATGCCCGTGATTGACGGCTGGGAGGTCTGCAGAACAATCAGACAGACTTCAAATGTTCCCGTAATCATGCTCACAGCAAGAAGTCAGGAATTTGACGAACTCACAGGCTTTGAAGCAGGTGCAGACGACTATGTCACAAAGCCCTGCAGTCCCTCCGTACTTATGAAAAGAGTTGCTGCTCTCCTGAAGCGTAATTCTGCAAAGATAGAATCATCTGTTTTCCAGATTGATGAGCTCAGACTTGATTCCGAAGCTCACGAGGTATGGTTAAGCGGTGCTTCCGTTATGCTTACACTCAAGGAATACAGCATTCTTTACAAGCTTATTTCTGCTCCCGGCAGAGTTTTCTCCCGTGAACAGCTCCTTGATGACATCTGGGGCTTTGATTTTGACGGTGATATGAGAACCGTTGACTCGCATGTTGCAAGACTCCGTACAAAACTCGGTGACTGGGGTTCAAAGCACATCAGGACAATTTACGGAACAGGCTATAAAATAGAGGCTGATTGATATGTCCCGTACAAAAAAACAGAAAACTTCACATTATAAACAAAAACGTACACTGAACCAGAAGCTGTTGAATATCATTTCAACGGTTCTGGTTCTTATCATTGCTGCCATTGTTATCGCTACATATGAAGGTCTTGACACAGTTTTCCTTGCATATTCGGCAATTGACAGCTTCTTTGCTTCATATGAAATTGAAGACGCATACTTTGACGACACAACGGACTTCTTCCTTGCAATGGATAACATTGAAAGAGAGCATGCAATAACCGTTGAAATCTACTCGGCATCGGGTGATTTCGTCTATGCATCATCCTTCAAGGGCGAGATGTCCATGCCGCCTTACGGGAAGTATCCCCTTGTGGTGCCCGAGGTTGAGAAAAGAAACTATGAAATCATTCAGGACCTTGGTGAATTTGATAATAACTCCTTCAACCTGAGCAAGGACACGGTAAGCGGTAAAAACACCGAATACCTTGTAGGCTCATGGGTGCTTGAAAGCGGTTCCACAGTCAAAATTTTCAAGGTAAAATCAAATGTTGATACAACCACAAAAATTGCCGTTACATTCATTTCCTTTGTTACATTCGTAATCGTGTGTATTGCAATTTTTGTCATATCAATACTTATCAGAAGAATCACGACTCCCCTGACAGAAATGAGCCACATCACAAAGAACATGTCATCTCTTGACTTCTCACAGAAGTGTGAACCGGGTGATGTTGCAGAAATCGACCTTCTGGCAAACAGTATAAATGAAATGTCGGACTCCCTTGAAACGGCGCTTCTTGACCTTCAGCAGAAAAACAAAAAGCTGGAAGACGACATTGAGCAGGAAAAGACAATTGACCAGCTCAGACAGGTCTTCATTTCAGGTGTTTCCCATGAGCTGAAGACACCCATTGCAATCATTCAGGGCTATGCAGAGGGACTCAAGCTGTTCCTTGAAACCGATCCCGAAACAGCAGGCAAATACTGTGACACAATAATCTCCGAAACAACCCGTATGAATGATCTTGTTATGAAGCTCCTTGATATCGTCAGATATCAGTCGGGTGAATACAAGCTGTTCTATGAGGATTTCTATATCCATGAGCTGATTGAAAGCTGGTTTGACAGAAATGCAGAAATCCTCAGGGAAAAAGGCATCACGCCCATCAACAATGTTCCCACAGATATGATATGCTCAGGTGACAGCTTCATTCTGTCAACAGTTGTAAACAACTACATGTCAAATGCCGTTTCCCATGTATCGGGAGAAATGGTTATCCGTGCCTCGGCTCAGGAAATCAACGACGGCACATTCAGAATAAGCATATTCAACACGGGAACCCCCATCCACAGCAAGGACATTGATAAGATATGGAACAGCTTCTACCGTGCTGACAAGGCAATGTCAAGAGCTCAGGGCAGATTCGGTCTCGGCCTTGCGATTGTTGCTTCAATTCAGGATCTTCATGAACAGGCTTACGGCGTAACAAATCATGAAGATGGTGTTGAATTCTGGTTTGATGTAAAGAAATCTGACAATAATACTATCAGCTGAGCTTTTCACACGGGGTGAATTTATGGAACTTGTTCTTCTGACAGCGGCAGGTGTGGGCGGAGCAACCGTTATCGGTGCCGTCATCGGATTTATTTTCAAAAAGCTTTCTCACAGATTTTCAGATATTGTTCTGTCCTTTGCAGCAGGTGTCATGCTGGCAGCTGCTGTTCTCGGACTTATACTGCCCTCTGTTGAATACGGCGGTAAATACGGTCTTATCACAACAGTTGCAGGCATTTTTGCAGGTGCATTATGCCTTAATCTCGCAGATAAGCTTGTTCCGCATCTGCACAGATTCACAGGCAGTGAATCGGAAGATCATCACAATGCAAATCTCAGCAAGGTTATGCTTTTTGTACTGGCAATTGCAATACACAATCTCCCCGAAGGAATTGCCGCAGGTGTGGGCTTCGGCTCAGGCGACACAAATCAGGCACTCCTGATAGCAGGAGGTATTGCTCTGCAGAACATTCCCGAGGGTATGGTCATCATAGGCCCCATGCTCGCTGCAGGTGTAAAGCCCTCAAAAACATTCATAATTGCAATGCTGACGGGTGTTGTGGAGGTCGTAGGCACAATGGCAGGTTACTTTGCTGTCAGTATTTCATCTGCAATACTTCCATTTGCCCTTGCCTTTGCAGGCGGCACAATGCTTTATGTAATAAGCGATGAGATGATACCTGAAACCCATGCTCACGGCAGTCAGAGAGGTGCAACCTATGCACTCCTTGCAGGCTTCTGTGTCATGCTCATCAGTGATATTCTTCTGGGGTGATAATTATGGGTAATATTATCAACATCAATAACGACTGGTTATTTCATTACGGAGACACAACGGCTGCAGATTTCATGGGATATGATGACAGTGCATGGAAGCCTGTCACAATTCCCCATGACTGGTCTGTCAGCTTTCCTTTTGACAAATCCCATGCAAGCGGTACGGGCTATCTCCCCGGAGGCACAGCATGGTACAGAAAGCATCTTGAACTTCCTGAGGGTATTGAAAACAAGCGTGTACGCCTGACCTTTGACGGCATTTACAAGCATTCAAGGGTATGGATAAACAGCAATTACCTCGGCTCAAGAGCTTCGGGATATTCACCGTTCACTTACGATATAAGCGACTTCGTACGGGCAGGTGAAAATGTCATCTGTGTACGGGCAGAGCATGAAGAGGTAGCCGATTCAAGATGGTTTACGGGAAGCGGCATTTACAGAAATGTCACCCTTGAAATATCTGAAAAAAGATGTTTTTCCACAAACGGAATTTTTATAAAAACAGAAGAAATAAATAATGATACAGCAGTAATCAGCATTGATTATTCGACTGTTGACTGCGATGAAGCTGAATTCATCGTCGAAGATGCAGACGGCATCTGTGTCGGTGCAGGAGGCTGTGAGGGCACTGCAGGCAAGCTTGCAATAAAGCTTGACAATGCAAAGCTCTGGTCTCCCGACTCCCCTTACATGTACACTCTGCGCTGTCATGCATTCAGCAATTATACAATCTGTGATACGATCCTTATCCCCTTCGGCATCAGGACAATCCGTTTTGATGCAGATGAAGGCTTCTTCCTCAACGGAACAAATATGAAGCTCAAGGGTGTCTGCATACATCACGATGCAGGTGCTCTCGGTGCTGCAGTCCCCTCTGCCGTATGGGAAAGAAGACTCAGAAAATTCAGGGAAGCAGGCTGTAATGCAATAAGGACTGCACACAATCCCCCCTCTGCAGAGCTTCTTGACCTTTGCGACAGTATGGGCTTCCTTGTTATGGATGAGGCTTTTGACGAATGGGAGGGCACCAAGAACAAATGGTGGCAGGGGCACAATGTATATCCCCCTAAAAAATACGGCTATGCGGAGGATTTTCCGCAGTGGCACAAGGCTGACCTTGAAGCAATGATTCTCCGTGACAGAAATCATCCTTCGGTTATACTCTGGTCAATCGGCAACGAAATCGACTACCCCAATGACCCCTATGTCACTCCCCTTTTTGACGAAGTCCTCGGCAACAATGACAACGGAAAGCCCAGGCAGGAAAGACTTTATGACAACAGAAGACCCGATGCACGCCGTCTGACAACCGTTGCAAAGGAGCTTACTGCAATAGTACATAACATTGACACATCACGCCCCGTTCTCTCGGCAATGTCTTTCCCCGAGCTTTCAACAAGAACAGGCTTTGCAGATGTTCTTGATGTCTCAGGCTACAACTACCGTGAAAATCTATATGAGGAAGATCATAAACGGTTCCCCGACCGTGTTATTTTCGGCAGTGAGAACGGTCACGGTGCCGATGCATGGTATGCTGTCCTTGACAATGACTACATCTGCGGACAGTTTCTTTGGACAGGGATTGATTTCCTCGGCGAATGCCGCGGATGGCCCTGCCGTATATCACAGGCAGGCATGCTTGACCTGTGCGGATACGAAAAACCCCTTTACTATTTCCGTAAAGCAATGTGGACAGACGCTCCTTTTGTGAAAATTGCACTTTCACAGGGCGACAGAGACAAAACAAATACATGGACAGATAATTTCATATATTCAGCAGAAGAGGGCTCAGAAGTCCACGTAAGCTGTTATACGAATGCAGACGAGGTTGAGCTTTTCATCAATGAGAGGTCACTGTGCAAAAAGTCAGTCACGAGAAATGACAGCTTCCGTGTCACGTGGACAATTCCCTTTGAAAAAGGCACTCTCACTGCAAAAGTAAAAGGCGCATCCGACACACTGACAACTCCGGGAAAGGCAGAAGCCATTTCCTTTGTTGCTGACAAACAGAATTTTAATTTTAACGGTCAGGATGTTATTCAGGTTGAGGGTGCACTTCTTGATGCTGACGGCAATATTGCCTCTGCCGATGATAAAACCGTATTTTATCAGCTTACGGGCGATGCACAGATACTCGGCATAGAAAACGGTGACCCATGCGACCTGACATGCTACGCCGAAAAATACAGAAAGACATTCCGCGGCAGAGCAATTGTATATCTCAGGGCAGGTACATTACCCACAGATGTTACTCTCCATGCATATACAAAAGACGGTCTGAAGGCTTCAATTTCTTTTTAATAATAATTCAGTGATACACAGATAACTGCGTATCACTTTTTTCTTGCATAAAAAACCCCCGGGCTGAGCCCGGGGGAAAACTTATTCAGTTTATCATTCCATACCGAAAAGCTTTCTGAAGAATTCAGCAATCTTTTCGAAGAATGCCTTAAGTTTATCGAAGAATGTGAGTGCACCGTCGGGAGCAACGCCTTCTTCTGTGAAGATACCGTCGAAGTACTTGTTAAGAGTACCCTTGAGGTCTTCTGCGAAGTCTCTGAGGAGAGGCTCTTCACTTGTTGAGAGAAGCTTGAGGATGAACTGCCATGAGTTGTTTACATCATGGTATACGTCATCTGTGTTCTCAAGTGCTGTGCCTGCTGCATCAAGGACTGTGTAGATGAAGTTAAGGGCTGTTGACATTCCGGGATCCTCTGCAACATAACCTGCAAGAGTATCAAGGATTGAGCAGATTGAGTTGTATGCACTCTCGTTTGTGATTGTATCAGCAAGAAGAGTCTTGATCTTAGCAAGGTTGTCTTCTGTTGTCACAAAGTCGATAACCATACGGAGAACTGCTGTAAGCATATCTGCTTCGTCATTGCCTGTTGCCTTCATTGTGTAGTATGTTTCACCGTTTGCTGAATCATAAGTTACAACTTCACCGAATGTAAGCTCTGCAACAAGGTTTGCAGCAACAGGAGCGAAGTCCATACCTGTTGATTCTGAAAGGAGATCAGCTACAAGGTTTACAATGTATTCTGCATTGTACTCTGAAAGGTCGATGTCAAGAAGCTCTGCAAGGCTTGCTGCACCAACTACATTTTCAAGACCTGCAAGAACTGTATCAACAGCTGCTACAAGGTTTGTGAATGCAGTTTCGAGACCGTTGGAGTTGATGAAGTACATTGCTGAAGCAAGGATTTCGCCCAGTCCGTTAACGGGATCAGCAACGATCTTGTCAACTCTGTCAAGGAGAGGAGTTGTGATGCACTTGATAGCTGCATCGGGATCGTTCTTGACGATTTCCTTGAATTCTGCGGGAGTGGGCATTGTGCATCCGAGTGCTTCCATAACAGGAATGATACCGTATGCATAGCCTTCGCTGCCGTAAAGTACGATTGTTTCGCTGCCGTCAAGCTCATAGAAGAGGCTGATGTTCTCACCGCAAAGGATAACTTCAAGGAGAGGAACGATGGGAGCGATAATCTGACCGAGAGCAGCTTCAAAGTCTTCTCTTGAGCCGTCTTCTACAGTAACTGTCATTGTATCATAAGCTGTGAGGTCAACATCAAATGCTGTGTTGAGGATATCAATGATGTATTCGCCGTAGGGTTCAAGCTCTGTAAGGTTGCTGAGGAGATCCTTGACTGCGTTAAGGATTGTGTCAGCCATTTCCTGAGTGTAAAGATTTGTTGAGATGAGAGCATTGAGAACGCTTTCAAGGTCATAAGTCTTTTCACCGTTGATCTGCACACCGAGGAGGTGGAGAAGGTTGCCTGACATATAGCCGAGGTTGTCAACCATATCCTGAGCCTTATCCTTTGTCCAGATGTCGTTATAAGCTGCATAACGAGTTGATGTTTCAATAGCTGAGAACTGTTCGCCTGTGTTTGCATATTCTGTAAGAATCCATGCGAATTCTTCCATATCCTTGCACTTTTCAAGTCTGAGAACATTGAGAATTGCCCAGTAGATATCTTCGCCGAGCCAATCGCTGAGCTTAGCTTCATTTCTGGGATCCTGAGCTGCCTCAAGAACAAGAGAAACAAGGACTGTGATCATATCAGCTCTGCATTCAGCATCTGTATACTGCATACGGAATGCCTGCTTGCCGTTTGCTGATGTGTATTCTACAGCTTCACCCATCCAGAATTCAGCAACAAATGTCTGGATTTCATCGGGGAAGTAGAGAGGAACGAGATCTTCAACAAGAGCAAAGATTGCATAGAAATCAATGTTTGTGATGTCAATCTGTTCGATAAGAGTTGAGAAGTCAACACTTACGCCCATGGGTTCAATTGCTTCAAGAATGAAGTTTACGGGCTGGAGAAGGTTGTTTACAACAGCCTTGAGACCGCCTGCATTGATGAAGTATACAAAGTTGGGAAGCTTGTCGAGCATTACGTCGATAGCACCGTTACTCATGTCACCGCAGATAGCATCGAGCCAGCCTGCAAGAGCACCGAATACGTCTCTTACTGCCTGTTCCATATCAAGCTCGCCGTTTACATAGAAGTCAGCGGGAGCCTTGATGCCTGAAGCTGTGTCAGCACCCATTGTGCAGCCGAGAGCTTCAAGGAGGGGTACAAGACCTTCTGCGTAACCCTTACCACCCTTGATTGTGATAAGAACTTCACTTGTTGTACCGTTGAGGAATGTGTAATCTTCGCCGAAGAGGAGCCATGCAAGAAGTCTGTAAGCAGGCTTGAGAGCTGTTACAAAGCCTTCTACAAATGCTTCTCTCTTAGCATCGTTAGTTGTTGCAGCATCTACGCCCCAGTTATGTGTGCATGTAACAACAGTTTCGCCGTTTGCGTCTGTTGTGACTTCACAGTAATCGAACCATTCGGAAATGCTTTCTGCACCGAGGAGAGCGCCTGCACCCTTGATGATTTCTTCGTAATCAATCATAAGACCTACAACAGCTTCGATGAGGCTGTTGAGGATATCATCCTGATAGAGGCCGTTTGTGATAGCATCATCAAGAAGGATACCTACGTCTTTACCGTCATCACGTGCATCTTCTGTTATACCCTTGATAAGGTCAAAGAGAACATCGTCAAGGTAGAGAGCTGTTTCTCTGTTCCAGTTGTTTGTATACTGGAGGTATACGTAAGAATTTTCTTCTGTACGTGCGGGGAGACCGTTTGCGATAAGCTGAGCAAGAGCATCCTCGCCGTCATACATGTAAGCCCAGTCAGGATTCTTATATGTGAACTCTGAAACTGCACCTGCAATGAGAGTTACAACTGTGTCATAAATATCTTCACCCATAAGAGGAGCAAAGAGTTCTTTGTTGAGCTTGAAGAGGTCAAGTGCGATACTGAGAACGATTGTAAGAACATCGCCTTCTGCACCTGTTACGTCAAGTCTGTAAGCCTTTCTGCCGTTTGCTGATTCAAACTCAGCAAGCTTGCCGACATAGAGATTGCAGATGATGTCAACCATTTCAGGTGAAAGCTTGACATCCTTATCAGCAGCGAACTGAAGAAGAGCTTCAGTTGTAAGGTTGCTGATGTTGAGACCGATTGTGGGCTCAAGAAGACCGCCGATTGAAACTGCTGAGCCGTCTTCACTGATAATGGGTGAAAGCTTAGCAATAAGGCCGTCTACGGGAGCAAGAAGGTTGTTGACACATGCAACAAGACCGTCTGCATTGATAAAGTAGATAAGATTGGGAAGAAGATCGAATACTTCTGCCACGGGGTCAGCTGTGATTTCGTCAACACGAGCAAACAATGCATTGAGGAGACTTTCAACTGCATCTGCTGTTGTTGTGTAAGCTGTTGCGGGCTGCATTTCACAACCGAGCGCCTCAAAGATGGGTACAAGGCCGTAAGCATAGCCTTCGCCGCCGTTTACAGTGATGATATCGTTGTATACATATTCACCGTTGTCATCTGTTTCTGAACCTGTGAAGAGAGCGATATCATTGCCGAAGAAGAGCCATGAAAGGAGGCGTTCAGCAGGAGTGAGAACTTCCTTGAGAGCTGCAATGAAGAGAGCCTTCTTGTCAGCTTCTGCTGCTGCATCGATGCCCCAGTTCTTTGTGCATACGAACTTGGTCTTGCCGTCTTCACCGACTGTTTCTTCGCACATTGCGAACCATGCAGCGATGTCTGTGTCAATAGCAACATCGATAAGGTCACGGAGTGAGCTGTCGAGTGTGCCGATTGCATTTACGATGAGTTCAACGAGCTTGTTAAGAACTGCATCTGAGTATACATTGTCTTCAAGAAGACCGTTGATAAGAGTATCAAGAGTTTCGCCTTCTTCAAGAACTTCGGGAAGAACGAGGTCGAGAACCTCATCAAGGATACCGTAAACTGATTCTGCTGCTTCAGGAGTCCAGTCTGTTGAGTAGCCGAGATAAACGATTGACTGCTGGGGAAGTGTAAGTGAGAAGTCATCTGCACTTGCGAACATGTAGCCCCAATCAGGATCCGCATAAGTGATGTCAACGCCTGCGATAACATCCTTGATTACGGGATAGTAAGAAGCAATAGCTTCATTTTCTGTAAGCTCTGCGATAAGTGCAAAGATTGCATCGCCGTTTGTCTTTGAAGGATCAGCTGCAGGAGCATCAAGACAGTCAAGGAGAGCTGTTACAAGGATTGTCATTGTATCAGCTGCATCGATTGAAGGCTTGTAAACTGTGCCTACTGCTGTGTTTTCAATCTTTTCAAGGCCTGAGCAGTAACCCTTGATACCAACATTGTAAAGTCCGCTGTTGTAAAGGTCTGTGCCGAGGTAACCGTCAACAAGCTTGAGAATTTCTGAAACTGTAAGGTTATTTACATCGATATTGAACCACTTGTAGTTAGGATCATCATTCATGTAAATACCGTGTACAAGATATTCAAGAAGTGCATCCATGTTGATTGCACCGTTGTTGATGAAGTCTGAAACGATGATTGAAAGAAGACCGTTAATATCTACATCAATAAGAGGTCTTACTGTATCAACAAGTACAAGAACCGGCATAAGCAGGTTATGAAGAAGTGTTGAGAGACCGTTTGATTCAATGTAGTAGAACAGGTCGGGAAGAAGCTCAACAAGCTGTGCAACCATATCGTCTGAAGATGTGAGTGCATAGAACCAGTCGAGAAGAGCCATGAGCATATTTGTGAAGCTGCCCATTGCATCATTATTGAAATCTGCCTGTGTGGGAATATTTTCTACACCAAGCATTTCAAGGAGAAGACCGATTGATGTGTCATATGTTTCGTAGCCCTTGACAATAAGGAGGTCTTCAAATGCTGAGATGTCTTCACCTGCGAAGAGGAACTCGATAACAAGTGATGCTTCGCCGAGAAGTCTTGAAAGGATATTGATGAATGTGTAACCGTCACCGTCGTTAAGAGGCATTCTGTTGAAGAACCAGGAAATAGTTCCGTCTTCATTTGCAACACCTTCAACGCCAAAGTTGTTCACATACTGTCTTGTGCCGGGAAGAATGATTTCAGCATCCTCTGCCCATGTCTCTGCGGGGAAGAGGTAACCGAATGCTGTGAACCATGAACCGATGTTGATACCAACCTGGTTCTTGACAACGTCATTGATAACAGCACTGGGTGAGTCACCGAGACCGCCGAGCATCTTTACAAGAGCTGTGATGTTAGCATTTGTGAAGAGACCGTTGACAGTGTCTGCAAGGAATGCACCGATGTCTGTCATATCAGAACCGGTCATTTCAAGGATTGACTTTACGAGAGAGTCAGCATTATCAAGGATATATTCTGACTTTTCCTTTGTCCAGTCGTTACCGTAGTTGAGGTAAACGATAGACATCTGGTCTGCGCCTTCGATACCGTCATAGTTGTAAGTACCCTCAAGCCATTCCATTTCTGCCATATCATATGTAGTGGGATTGAGAAGCTCAACTATAGCAGCAAGTGCGCCCTTGGGATTGCCTGTGAGCTGAGAAACAACTCTGTCAAGAAGTCCTTTGATAGCGGGATCCATTTCTGTATTGCCGAGGAGTGATGTCAGAAGGCTGTTGCCGTTTTCATCGGGAATAAGCGCCTTGACAACATAATCAAGGAACCAGTACATAAGGTCGCCCTTATTTGATTCAAGATATACTCTGCCTGCAGCATTTGTTGTCCAGTCTGAGCAGAAGATGATATCCTGCTGTCTGATGGGAGGAAGCTTAAGACCTGAAAGGTCGATGTTAAGACCGCCTTCTTCAGCGCCTTCTTCGGGAGGAGCACTGAGAGCTGAAAGAGCAAACTTGAGAATTTCATTGAAGTCTGAAATTTCAAAGCCGAGGAGATCATAAAGGTCAATAAGGTCTGCAATTGCAAGGTTAACATCAAAAGCGAGGTTATCACCCAACAGGTCAACAATAAGTCCACCAAGAAGGTCAACAAGTGTACCTGAATAATCCTTATCGATTTCAGCCTCTATCTTCAGATTAAGTGAAATATTAAGGCTGTTGAGAATTTCCTGTACACTGTCCATAGAAATGAAGTATACAAGGTTGGGAAGAATTTCAAGAATTGTTGAAAGGGGATTTGCAAGGACTTCGTCAATAACACCGAGGAGAGGATTGATGATAGCCTTTGCAATATCGTCACCGCTTGCATTCTGCTTGAGTGTGGGAATAGTATCAACACCGAGAATCTCAAAGAGAGGAACGAGAACATCGTTATAAACTGTGAGTCCGGGAATTGAAAGATTCAGGTGACCGTAAGCAGCAAGTTTACCTGCAGAAATGAATGAATACTTGACATCACTTGAATAAGCATATGCTGCATTATTAAGTGTTTCGTTGAATGCTTTACCTGTAAGAACAGCATTGAGAAGAGGAAGGAGTGAATCGAAGATGCAACCGAGTGTGTCTACAAGTGTTTCAGAATCGTAAACACCCCATTCAAAATCGAGAACCTTTGTTTCATCAACTGTTGTTGTTTCGGGATCGTCTTCACAAATAAGCTTTGTCCAGTCTCTGTCAGCTGCCTTGAGGGCTGTATAGATGGGAGTACCGACACCGTACATAGCGGGGTTGGACATCATAAGTGAGTCAGCAAGAGTTCTGGGATATACATACAGACCTGCATCTGCAAGAACGTCTGCAAGATATCTCTGCTTCATTTTACCGTCAAAGATGTCATCATCCATGTAAACATAAAGGTGACCCTTTGCGTTATCAACGCCCATTGCTTCAAGGTCAATACAAGCTGATGCGGCGGGATTGTCATTGACACCCATATCAGCAAGCATACCGATAAGCTCTGTGTTAAGAAGATCAACAACCATGGGATAGATAGCACCGACAAGAGTGTTGATAAGATCATCTGTGTAGAGCATTTCAGCGAGCATCTGCTGAATATATGTTGCAAGGTCAGTGTATTCTTCTGTTTCCTTATCAACAAGTTCGATAAGAGCACCGAAGTCACGTGATGTGATAAAGTTGTCAATTCTTACAACTGTATCAAGCATCTTGTCTTCTGTTACATAGTAGTTATCCTCTGCACCGTCTCTAGCGATATCAGTGGGATAACCTATCTGATTGCCTTCAGCATCAACCTGATTTCCTGCATAACGGATTGCATAGTAACCGTTTGCATCAGCGAATGTGAAGTCTTCATCGAAGAAAGCGTGACCGTCTGTTGTTGAGAATGCATGGTATCTGTCAAGAAGAGTCTGAACCATTGCATACTTATTTGTATAATCAGTTGAAAGCCATGCGTTCTGACCTTCACCACCACCGTTTACATAATTGTAAAGGTCATAGTCGAAGTAAGTAAGAGTTGACTTGATTGATGCAAAGTTGTCAAAGTTAACAACTGTTGTATCCTTGTAAGCATAAACAGCATCAAGCTGTGCTTCTGTTCTTGCAACAAGAACAGTCTTTACAGCTTCCTTACCTGCAGATTTCACATTTTCAATAAGAGTCTGAAGGAGGTAGTCAGAGCCTTCATAATTGACTGTGAAAATCTTGTCTGCAATTGTGTAGCCCCACTTTGAAGCAACATTATTGTATGATGTTCTCAGTTCGCCGAGCTTTGTGTCAAGGTCTGCGTGAAGTGAGATTGCACCTGCATTGTCGAGTGTGTCAATTTCTGTTGAGAAAATGAGAGGCATGAAGTAATCATAATATGTCTCAAATTCAATCTTGAGTCCGCGGACTTCGTAAACTTCATCAAGCTTAGCAGAGAAATCTGCCCATGCTGTCTGATAGTCATTTGTCCAGTAGTTTCTGAAGTATGACTTGCCTGTGTATGATGCAATGATTGAATCAAAAGCATCAACCTTCTGAACAAGACCGATAACTTCAGCGTCTGTGGGAGTTTCAATGTCTTCTTTATTAAGAAGTGAATAATAATCAGTGTATGTATCAACCATTGAAGCAACAGTTTCTTCGAGTTTCTGTTCTGTCATAACATCGAAAAGAACTGCATTGTAGCTTTCAGCCTGTGTCTTAAGAGCTACTGCTGATGCATACTGACCTGCATAACCGCCTTCATCGCTGCAGATGTAGTCGATGATTTCCTGATCAAGACTGAATACAACATTGTAAGCTGTGCTTGTCTTTGCATAGAGAGCTGACATTTCTGCATAGCTTTCTTCGTTGTATGTTGTACCGATAAGTGAATTGAGGTTATCAATATTGTACTTACCTGCAACCACACGGTATGCAAAATACACATTGTCCATAAACTGTGCCATTGCAGTCGGATTAAGACCGAAATGAGCAAGTATATCTGCTGTGTATGTTGAAACCATCTGATTGTAGAATGTTTCAGTTGTTCTGTAAAGTGCTTCAATGTCTGCAAGAGGCATTGCAAGCATTTCTTCAACAGGCATTCCTACACGCTCATCAATGAAATACTTTTCATATGAAAGGAGCTGCTTTCTTGCTGTTGTGTTCTTTACAACCTGACGGACAGGTTTACCTGACATGTAGTTGTGTGCTGATGTCGTGATTGTGGGTGTGTAATAGGTTGTTGTTGTCTGACTACAGCCGGAACCTGATGTTTGATTTCTTGTTGTAACATCTGAAACAGTAGCACTTGATACACCTGCATGAGCATATATGTATGATACAGATGTCAGGAATGATGAGGGAATGTCATCAATTGTTGCGAATGTCATAAGATACTTGTTAAGGTCAAGTGAAATATTGACATTCTTGGTTACAATGTCAGATGAAAAACCGGCTGCATACATTCCTGCATTGGATGCTGCAGGGTAATTTGCTGTAACATCCTGATTTTTTGTGTGCTCTGTTGTTGTTTCACCGAGCTTTGTTGTCTTGGTACCGGGTACTTCATAAGAGAAGATTGTTGTACCGTCAGGATAAAGCACGTTCTTTACAAGTTTGTCTGCAGCTGCTGAATTTGTGTATTTTGACTTGAATTCAGCAGTGAAATACTCATAAAGAGCAGCACTTGAGTTACCCTTTGAGGTAGCTTCTTTACCTTCTCTGTAGGCATTTACCGCATAGTCGAAAATAGCTTCGGCTGCTGCAATAACCTTACCGTCATCCGCATTGTAGTTCCATGCGTTGTCTTTACTGCTGAGTGTGAAACCACCTGCAGTAGCCGCATTAATAAGAGCTGCAACTTCAGCTGCTGTATAAGCAGAATCTTCAGCTGCCGCGGAAGCGGTAATGCCCGTAAGACCGACTGAGCATACACTGAATATCATAAGCAATGATAAAAAGATGCTCAGCGTTTTCTTTGCGAGTTTCATGTTCAATTTCTCCTTTATAACATATTTGCACACTCTTACGCTTTTGATATATTTTGTGTCGTAAAAATGAACATACTTTGAACAGTGTAATTTTACCATAAAAAAGGTTTTTTTTCAAGGCAAAATCAAGTTTTATTTCCGTTTGTAAATTTTTTTAGCACATTAAACAAATACAGCACAACGCCCTTGTTTATATTGTCTATAAGAATATTAATATAAAAGAATAAAACAACAAGATATTGTATATCCTGTTGCTTATCTTATTCCTTAATTGAGATTGAGACCTTTGTCCTTTAAGGTTTTTCTGATGCCAAGTGTCTTGCGTTTCTGTGTAAAGACATACTGTGCAGTGAAAGCGGGAGCCTTTGAAAGGGCTGTTTCACGAAGGACACGGATATCAATGGGCTCTCCGTTTCTCACCTCAAAGCACTTACCTGTCTTTGCCTGCTTTCTTGCATTTGTATGGAAGCCCTTATCGGGAAGAACAGTGATATTCTCCATTTTCCTGAATTCATCGGGGAATGCAGGTGAATTGAAACGGCTTTCCGTTATCATCACTTCAAAAAACGGATAAGTCTGGGCATAAAGAGAACGCAGGAACGGACGGTATTCCTCTTCCTTTGTAAGGTCAAAGAAAATTGCGAATTCAGGCTCAGCCGCTGCATCTTTCTTATTGACATATATATAAGGAAGACGGATATCAGCATTATTCTCCTGAAGCTTTTTGAATTTTTCGGGACGGATAAGCTGAGCATACTTCTCGAATTCATCCTTCATGAGAAGAATTGACTTTTCATCCATATACCAGTACTTACGGTAGAAATTATCAAGATAGAACTGATAAATATAGTGAATGAACTCCTGAATGTATGCTTCGTCACCGTCAAAGGTGCCTGTACGGTCAATTATTGCTTCCTTTGCCATAGAATAAAGCTCGGAAATGACATATTCAGCAGATTTAATGTTTTCATATGTGGGCATTTCAAACTGAGAAAAGCCGTCTTCAATATGTTTGACAGTCTTTTCAAGGATAAATTCGGGACAGCCGCAGATTTTTGCGTCCTTCATGACAATCTGCATAAACAGAAGCCATTCGCCGTAAGCAGAAAGGTCAAGGAACCTGATGTCATAAAGCTCGAAATACTTCTTTCTGATTGCCTTTGCACCGAGCTCACGGTTCTTGAAAAGCCATGTTTCCATGTTCTCGACAACAGGCATTGTTGCGATAATATCAAGAGGCTTGTCGTATTCATATTCAATATCACCGTTTCTCCAGCATCTGCCCGTGACGACATCGGCGTCATTTTCATCACTGCACTTGAAAATTGCTTCTATTGATTCATCAGTGAGCAAATCTCCGCAGTCAAGGAACAGGAAATATTCACACTTTGCCTTTTCTATACCTGCATTTCTTGCAGCGTAAACGCCCTTGTGCTCCTGATAAATATAGTTGAAATCATTGTATTCGTCGCAGTATTTTCTGCAGATTTCAGCAGTGCCGTCTGTTGAGCCATCGTCAACAATGATGACCTCGAAATTCTCAACAGTCTGTGTAACCATACTTTCAAGTGTTTTTTCTATATATTTCTCTCCGTTGTAAACGGGAATGATAACTGATAAACGGTTCATTCTTTTTCCTCTTTACATTTTATTATATTCTCTGCTCTTTCCATGTCTTCGGGATATGTGAGCTTGATGTTGTTTCTGTCACCGTTGACAAGGAATACCCTCTCCCCTGCCGAAAGAAAAACAGAACATGCATCAGTAAAACTTTCCATTTTGTCATCAGTCAGTTTTTCATATAATGACAAAAGCTTTTTTACTGAAAAGCTCTGGGGGGTCTGTGCATGAAAAATCTCACTTCTGACGGGCACACTCTCAATGAATTTACCGTCAGTGCTTCTGAGAATTGTGTCAACAGCAGGCACTACAGTGTTGCATGCACCGTATTCCCTTGCAGCAGCAATATTTTCGTCAATAATCCTCTTATCAATGAAAGGTCTTACTGCATCGTGGGTGAGAATGACATCATCGTCATTTATATTTTCAATGCTGTGAAGAACATTCAGAAGTGTTTCGTTTCTGTTTTTACCGCCGACGACAACAGAAATATCTGTTTCGCCTATGTGCTTTGCAATAAGCTCCTTGGTGTAACAGACATAATCCGCAGACACGGCAACAAACACCTTATCAACACTACCCGACTCAAGAAAAGCATCAATACTTCTTATTATAATCGGTCTGTCGGCAACATGAAGAAACTGCTTGGGCATATCACCGCCCATACGAAGTCCGCTTCCGCCTGCAAGCACTGCTGCATATACCATAAAAAAACCCCCGATAAAGTATACCTTATAATTTTACCATATAACATTTAATTAATCAAGTAAAAAACACTCCTTCGTGAGAAGAAGTGTCTGTACTTTTACTTTATCAGCCGAAAATACCCGAGAAACCGCCGCCGCCGATAAAATCACCGATACCGCCGATAACATCATCTATAATATTATCCGTGGAGCTTATAGGTCTTGTTGTGGTTTCAGGCTCTGTTGTACCTGAGCCGCCGCTTCCGTATTTATCATCGTAATAATCCTGAAGCTCTTTCTTGGCTTCCTCGTCCTTTGCATTCTGATATGCCATCATAATTGCAAGCAGGTCGTCAATATGAGCCTGAGTTGCTTCATCCTTCACATAAGGAACAAGACCGAGTGCCTCCTGTGTGGTGGGAAGCTTTTCAATTCCCGATGCAGCTCTGAGAATGCTTCTTGCATCTGCAGCACGGATTTCACCATCACTGTTCACATCGCAGTAAGGGATATCATCTGCAGCCATTTCGTCAAGTCCCGATGCGACACGGAGAACTGTTCTTGCATCAGAGGAATTCACTTTACCGTCAAGGTTTGCATCGCCCATGAGTCTCTGAGCAAAGTCAATACCGCTGTATTCGGTATTGATATTGTAAACAATACCTTCTTTTTCAAAATCGACACCGAGGAAAGGCATTTCGGGACCGTATGTAACACCGTCTTCCTGAAGGAAAAGGAATGTGACACCCATGTTCTGGGTATAGCTTGTTATTTCACCGTCACGGTTTACGGCACATTCAACATAGCAGTCAACATACTTGAGCATGACTGCAATATTGATTGATGTTGTGCCCAGTTCGATTGTTGCAAAAGCCTTTTCCTGAGTATCAAATACATGAGCAAGACCTGACTGTGCAGCTGAGCCCTCAACATCATTGAGGTCAATGTGCATTTTATATGCACCGCTTCTGTAGATTGTCATTGTGTAATCCTTGATATCTGCAGCCTCAAGACAAGCTACGTAATCCTTACCCGATACGGGCATGTTGTTGATTATGTTATTACCTGCCTTGTAAACTGTACGGATCTGACTTTCCTTGTTTGTACCGTCAATAACACCTGCAAAGATATCCTTTGTGCCGATAAGTGCTTCAACAATACCTGTTACGGGACCGAGACCGCCCTGAAGCTGTTTTGAAAGCTCTGCACTCATCGATGCAGTCTGTGTCTTGATAAAGCCGGGATTGCTGACCTTGAGCTCATTGACAGTCAGATTAAAAAGCTCTGCAATATTTGCTGCTTCTGCCTCGTCAATGACTATAACTTCCTCTGTATCTGCTTCGGGGTCATCCTCAGCATCCTCGGTAACACCGTTCCACTCATTCTTGATGTTATTGACAATTTTGTCAATAGGGCTTTCCTCATTTATCTGATCCTCAAGCCAGCTGCCGAAAGAATCCCAGATATTGATTTTATCCCCTGAGCCGCCGCCCATAAAGCCTGCAAAAATATCTGCAATATTCAGGGCTGATACCGGAACCACTCCCGCAAACAGAAGTGACAGGGACAGTATCACGGAAACCATAACGGTAAAAATTCGTTTTTTCACTATTGCTCTTCCTTCCGAAATAAATAATAAACTATTCCGTATATATAATATCATAACATAAGCAATAAGTCAAAGGTTTTTTTTGCCGTCCGTAGGCTGCTTTATAAGGTTTGTGTTTCCGTTATCATCGACAGTCAGCAGAAGAACATTTTTACGGTTTACTTTATGCTTTTTCAGTATCCGTTCAATGTCCTTTGCCTTCAGCGGACTTCTCTCAAGCTGAGAGGAAAGAATCCTGCCGTCGGAAATAATCGTCCTCGGCAGACCGTTATTATCAGGCTCGGCGTTGACATCGGATACTGTCGCATTCCGTTTTTCGGGTCTGAGCATAACACTCAGCGAGCCGTCTGTTTCCGCAATGGCATACTGCACATCGCTTATATCAAAAACATCCTTCTGCCTCAGGGATTCAAGCAGGTCATCCATGGAGTAACGGAGTCTGCTGAGCTGCTTTTTGTCAGGCACTCCGTTTCTTATGACGACAACTGCATGTCCCTGAAGGAGCTCCCTGAGTCTGATGATTTTCAGTGAAGCATATGACACGGCAATTTCAAGAAATGCAAGGACTGCAACGGGAATTATCGCCTGAAGCATGGAAATTTCATTATCACCTATGGGCAATGATGCAATTTCCGAAATCATTATGGTAATCACAAGCTCCACGGGCTGAAGCTGACCGACCTGTCTTTTACCCATGACCCTGATAATGAGTATCATAAAAAAATAAAGTATTGCAGTTCTTACAATTGTTTCAATCATAAATGTCACCGGTTACAGTATCTGTCATTTCTGTCGGTATATTCACATCTTATCGGGAAACAACATAAAAAGGTGATAATATGTTTGACAAGTGGAAAAAATCAGAAAAACGCTTATCTGCTCCTGTTGAAGACGGCACAGAAAGCAATGAAGCTCCTCAGGGAATTGACAAATCACTGAGTGAAAATATTTTTGCTCTCAGGGAAATGTTCGGTCAGAGCTTTGACCTTGTTATAAAAGAATCTGAGGTCAACAATATAAAAATTGCCTTTGCCGCCCTTGACGGCATGTACGACGGTCTCCACGCCTCACAGGCAGTTGTGGAGCCCGTACTGAATCTGCATTTTCCCTGCACCAATCCCCGTGACCTTTATAACCACATCTGCACCTTCAGGGCGTCCGAATGTGACTCAAAGGAAGCAATCACAATCACTCAGGCTGCAGAATTCATTCTCTCGGGCTTTGTGGTTATTTTTGTTGACGGCGTGGATGTCTGCAGGGCATACAGCGTTCAGGGGTATCCTAAAAGATCGGTTGAGCCTCCCGAATCCGAGTCTCAGGAAAACGGTTCCCGTGAAGGCTTTGCCGATATGTACAAGGACAATGTAACACTTGTACGCCGAAGACTGAAAAGCCCCTATGTCCGTTTTGAAACAATAACGGCAGGCAGCGGCAGCAACACATCCCTGTGTGTCTGTTACCATGCAGAACGGGCAGACCCTGAAATTGTCAGCAGTGTCATGGACAAGCTGAAAAATATGCAGCTTGACATAATTCCGGGAGCCGGTGCCGTAAGACCTTTCCTTGAGAGCAAACGGATTTCATTTTTCTCTTCCGTAGGTACAACGGAAAGACCCGATGTCTTTGCGGCAAAAATCGCAGAGGGCAGAGTGGGAATAATAGTTGACGGCACACCATATGCACTTATTGTTCCTCATCTGTTTATTGAGAATTTCCACTCTCTTGATGACTACCTCAACAGACCTTACTATGCAGCCGTGACAAGAATACTGAAGCTTATATGCTTTTTCCTTGCGGTTTTTCTTCCGGGAACCTATGTTGCAGTGGGAACCTTTCATCAGGAAATTTTTCCGTCAGATGTCATTGCAGATGTGGTTGCCTCACTTCAGAATACACCATTTCCTCTCGTTGTTGAGTCACTCATAATTCATTTCATTTATGAAATTGTCCGTGAAGCAGGCCTCAGAATGCCCAAGCCTGTAGGACACACGGTAAGCATTGTGGGTGCCCTTGTCATAGGTGATGCCGCTGTCACTGCAGGACTTATCAGCGCACCTATGCTCATTATCGTTGCAATCACGGCAATCTGCTCAGCCGTTCTGCCTCCCTTACATGAGCCCTCTGCAATTCTCAGGTTCATTTTCATTATTCTCGGAGGCACTATGGGGCTCTACGGCATTATGCTCGGGTTTACAATAACCGTTGCAGACCTCTGCTCCGTCAATTCATTCGGCGTACCGTTCACATCACCCTTTTCACCTGTTGACCGTTATGCACTCAGGGACAGCATTATCTTTGCAGGGTGGAAAAAAACAGGAAAACGTTTTATAAAAATACAGAAGCTCAGGGGGACAGACAAAAATGAAGCTGACAGCTGAAATAACACCCTTTCAGTTTTACACGGTGCTTTTCCTCAGCCGTGTCTTTGCAATGGTGACATATGTTGCAGGTGTAAGGGAACAGCTCACATCAACTGACGAGGTCATTGCCGCAGTTGTAACGGGAATATTTCTGCTGATAACGGCAATCCCCGTCGTTCTTTTCCTCAGAAAAGACAGCAAGTCATCAATCATCACAAGAGCTGAGTGCATATCTCCCCTTTTTTCAAAAATCCTTTGCATAATCTACCTCGGCTCATACCTCTGGTTCGGGATAATAACATCTGTACGCTTCGGAATTTTTACGGGCTCTGTGATGTTTCCCGACACGGATGTTGTTTTCTTCATTGTAATGATGCTTGCAGCCTCATCATATATAGCACTCAAGGGAATTGAATGCATCGGCAGGTCATCTGTAATCATTCTCATTCCCGTTATCGGAGCAATGATTTTTGTTTTTGCCACTCAGTCGGAACGCTTTGATATACTCAACTTCACACATCCCTTTACGGACAGCATAAAAGACATCGCCTCATCAGGCTTTTATTCGGCATCAAGGACAGGTGAGCTTGCATTTCCCGTGCTTCTTGCACCTTTCGTAAAAAAACAGAAGGGAAAACATGTATTCTCATGGATTTTCATTATAACGGCAGTAATAACCGTCACGGAAATAATACTGACGGGAGTTCTGGGAAAATTCGGTTCAACACAGCTTTTCAGCATGTATTCGCTGTCAGTGCTCGCACAGACGGGCTTCATTGAAAGACTCGACGCAATCATCACATGCATGTGGCTTCTGTGCGCCGCAGTAAAAATATCAATCACACTGTTCCTTTGCGGAAATCTTTTTTCGGCTCTTATCGGAAAACAGAAAAATGTTATGTATATCCTGCTGAGTGCCGCCCTTATTTTTGCAGGCTCATTGCCCCTTGCAGACAATCTCATCAGCCTGACAGAGATTATCCGTTCACCGCTGACATTCATATTTTTCCTTGCAACGGTATGCATCATACCTGTTACGGTGATGCTGAGTGAAAAACTGAAAGAGAGGAAAAAGCATGAAAAAGCTTAGTATTGCAGTTCTGTTATGTGTGCTTTTATGCCTGACATCATGCATCCCTCAGAATACGGAAATAAAGCACAGACTTGTCATTGAGGGAATCGGCATTGATTACGACACAGAAAACAAGCTTTATGAGCTGACCGTTCAGGTGCTTGAAGCATCGGGCAATTCGGCAGAGCAGGGTAAAAGCTCCGCACCCGTCACAAATTACACGGTAAAGGAAAAAACCGTTGCAGAGGCAATAGGCAGACTGAGTGAAAACACCGGCAGATACCCTCTTTACAGCCAGAACAGACTTATCCTGATAGGGTCATCCGTCACAGGTGAGCAGATTGTCAGGTCACTGAATTTTTTTGTCAGAGAGTATACCTCAAGACCTGATGTTTTTGTTGCGGCAGCCTCGGGAAATGCATCAGAGGTGCTGACTGTGGATGCTTCGGGTGAAGTACCTGCAAAGCTTATTGAATCGGCAATTGAGCAATGCCATAAAAACTCCGTTTCCGTTGACACTGAGCTATTCGATACAGTCAATCTCTCCCTTGAAAAAACAACGGTGTTTACATTGCCGCTGATTGAAGTTGATGACAACAGAATACCCGAAAAAAAGTGCATGAAGGTCACAGGAACAAGAGCCTGCCCGCTTCAGTCAGAGCAGAAAATGATGTCCGACAGAGAGACAATGGCGTTCCTATTTATAACAGACGATATTTCACAAGGGACGCTGAGCATCACTAACGAAGAATACAACGCCGCCCTTGAAATAATAAAATCAAGGACAAAAACAAGGCTTACAATAAAAGACGGCAGACCTCACATTGAATACACAGTCAGCTGTAAAGCCGACATTGTTGAATCAGACAGCAATTCCTTTTCCGACTTTCATACAACCGATGTAAAGAAGATTGAAATGCATGCGGAAGAAACAATAAAAGCTTCAATGACAGGACTGCTTGAAAGATTCCTGAAAGAGGAAAAATGCGATATTTTCAGAACCGGAACCTTGCTTGCACAGAAATATCCCGATGTTTACAACAGCCTTTCCGACGGCTGGCAGAACACATTGCCGGCAATCACCTTTTCAGTAACAACTGATGTGGAAATCGGCAGAATCGGACAGATGACAATCAGACAGTAATTTATCGAGCCAATTAACAATGTACAATTTACAATTTACAATCGTGCAGATGTAGCGATACAGGCGGTTTTTTTGTAAATCATTGTACATTGTAAATTGTAAATTGTTCATTGATAAATTCTGATTTGTAGAAAAAAAAGAGGCTGTTTAGGGTCTGATATAATCCCCTTAAAGTAGACACTTGAAATAACAAAAAGTTTCAAGACTACTTTAAGGGGATTTTTTATGTCAAAAATTAGTTATGAACAAA
>JAFUIY010000104.1 GCA_017473925.1 Clostridia bacterium
AGGGCTTCCGAAACAATTTGCCGAAGGCAAATTATATCACATTTGCGAAGCAAATATATCACATCCGTCACAGACGGATATATCACATTTTCCGCAGGAAAATATATCACTCAGTAATTTATCGCTCAGCGATAAATTACTGTTTATGCTTTATGTCCGCCTATCTGTCTGTTCCTGTCCTTCGCTGTTGCTCCGTCCTGAAGATTTGTACCCTTGAGAATAGCATTCTTGCCGAAACGGTTTTTGATACCGATGACGGTTTCCTGAATTTTCCGTTCCCTTTCAAGGTTTTCGTCTTCTTCTTTCAGCCTTTGCTGTTTTTCTTCATAATTTTCAAAAAGTGACAGCTGTTCGGGAACAAACTCACGGCTGATGCTGTCTTCCCTGACAACTCCGTTTGCACAGATATTCAGTCTTCTGACAAGAAGCTCAGGATTCACATTTTCATCAAAAGCACTTACAACGGCTTCGCATATAAGCTTTGAAGATGAGGTCTGCCTTGAAAGATTTACAGTGCCTCTTGCTCCCGATGGCATCTGTCTGCCGTAAAAATCAGTCTTGACTTCACCCGTATATGTGTTTGTAAGACTTGCGATATCATAGCCCACATGAATAACAATCTGCCCCGTAAGAAGGCGTTTTTCCACAAGGTCAAGGGCAAGACTGTCCGCCATTTCACGTATGACAATACGAGCCTTTTCAAAGGTGTACGGTTGGTGTAAAACCTGCCCTGAGCTGAGGCTGTTTGAAGAGGGTCTGTAAGCCTTGATATCGGCTATGGTGCAGGGCTCCCAGCCCCATGCATGGTCAATAAGAAGCTCAGCATTTATGCCGAAAAGCTTATAAAGAAGATTCTCATTATACAGTGAGCATCTTGCAACATCGCCCATTGTGTAAAGATAATGCTGTTCAAGCTTTTTCGAGATACCTCTGCCCACTCTCCAGAAATCTGTCAGAGGTCTGTGATCCCAGAGAAGCTCTCTGTAGCTCATTTCATCAAGCTCTGCAATTCTCACGCCGTCAGCATCTGCAGGAATGTGCTTTGCAGTGATATCCATTGCAACCTTGCAGAGATAGAGATTTGTGCCGATACCTGCCGTTGCGGTTACACCTGTTTCATCAAGAACCTCCTTTATGAGCATCCTTGTGAATTCATAAGCCGTCATTTTAAGGGTATCAAGATAAAATGTTGCATCAATGAACACTTCATCAATGGAATAAACATGAATATCCTCAGGAGCAACATGCCTTAAATATACATCATAGATTTTTGCACTATATTCAATATATGTTGCCATTCTCGGAGGTGCAACAATATACCCTATTGCAAGTGACGGGTCTTTTTCAAGCTCAAGGGAATCATAGGATTCTCCCGTAAATTTACCGTAAGGGGCTTTTCTCCGTCTTTTTTCATTGGCGACATCAATTTCCTTCAATGCCTCAAACATCCTTGCTCTGCCGGGAATTCCGTAGCTTTTAAGGCTCGGCGACACTGCAAGGCAGATTGTTTTTTCCGTCCTTGACATGTCGGCAACAATGAGATTTGTCGTCAGAGGGTTGAGGTCTCTTTCCGTACATTCAACACTTGCATAGAATGATTTCAGGTCAATGGCAATATAAGTTCTCTGTTTTTCCATTACAATTTACCTCCCTGAAATATTCTGTGCTTGTATTATATCATATCTTTCAGAAACAAACAAGTGTTTGGTATAAAAAATTTCCCTTACAAAAAATGTAAGGGAAAAATTATTTTATCTGACGGGAGTAAGCTCCCAGAATATAACGTTACCTGCATCAAGCATAACATCAAGTGTGATAAAGCCGTCAGCTGCAGTAACCTGAGTTGTAACGGGAGTCAGCTTTGCACATTCAATGTATTTGTCACGGAGCTGAGTGTTGTAAATTTCTCTTGCTTCGGGGTCTGCAAGCGTAACTGAACTATCAAGCATCGGGTCATCGGGTGACCATGAGAAGCAGTCATCACCGATACCGTAAGTCTTTCTGTCTGACTGCCACTCATCAAAATAGTTACAGTCGTCATTGACAAGATATGTTGTCACAGTGTATGTCATACCGTCTTCTGCAGGAATTTTTACCGTGACATCAGCCTTGCCCTTATAGCTGAGTTTATTATTGAAATTATAGACCATTGCACGAAGTGTACCTGTCTCCTTATCAACAGCACACAGATTACCGATTTCAACCTTAATACCTGTCCTGACAGCCATTGTATCGGCTGAAAGGATTTCACAGCCCTCAAATTTTGCCATATTCTGTGCAACATGATAGCTGATTATGGGATAACCGTCAAAAATACCGTTTGTCAGGAAATTCCATGATGAGAAGTAGTCAGCACCTGATGTGATTGCCTGAGTGAAGAGTCTTGCATCGTAAGCTGCCTGCCATGTGTAGCCTGTTGTACGGTTGAGAAGCTCGTCACTGCCGGCTCCTCTTGTTACACCGCAGAGAAGTCTGCCTTCGTCAACACCGTAAATAAGGTCTGTAAGACCGTATTTCTCAGCTGTTTTTTTAAGATAACCGATTGTTTCGGGAAGAGTGTAGCCCTTTGTGAATTCACCGGGACAGCTGTCATAGAATGAAGCAGAAAGGAAGCAGATTCTTGTACCCTTTCCGCCGTTTGCATAGTTTATACCTTCTGCAACATGACGGATAAAGATTTCCTCATCCCACAGACCTTCGGTAACTGTCATTGAGTGAGCACCCACAAAAACATCCTCACCGATCACATCGACAAGTGCCTGAACTGTGTAGTCATAAAGCTTACAGTAAGCCTCGGCTGTTTCGTCGGGGTCGCCGCTTTTTGCCTTGAACCATGCTTCATTTTCGTATTCTGTCATACAGCCGAAACGCCATGTTTTCACTTCATCAACGCCGAATTCGTCACAGAGTGCCTGTGCGATTGCCTTTATGTAAGCATAATATACATTATAATCGTCGGGAGGATAGACATTCATGTCAAAGCCGCCCATTTCATAGCCTGATGTAAATTTAATCGGCACTCCGCCGAGCTTGAGATGAGGCTTTGCACCGATTTCAACAATACCTCTGCAGTTTTCAATAAGCCTGTCAAACTTATAGTCTGTCATTGTTGATGTATCATATGGGTCAACAAACAGGTCTCTGTCTGCAGTACCGCCCGTACACTGCATAAGCTGAACATACTTTACAAACTCAAACACATCATATTCTTCGTTTCTCTTTGCGCCGATGAAGGTGTTTCCCATATCCCAGAGGTTGATATTGTCAACCACATTGGGAATGACATCGCCTGAATCAGAGGTATCAACAGTTATTTCAGCTGTGCTGATCCCCTTGAAAAGCCCCTCAAAGGATGAAAGGAAGAATGTGAACATTGTGATAATTGACATTATAAAAGCTGTGAATTTCATAAATCTGCCTGCACTTTCATAATTAATTTGTCATTATTTTAACACCTGAATAAAGAAATAGCAATACGAATTCACAAAAAATTAATTTAATATTGTTATTTATTCACAAATATTACGGATTGCAATGTTGACAATTTATGTATATTAGGTTATATTTATTATAAAGAAGAATGGAGGAATTTTTATGTGGTCTTATCTCAGAGCTTTTATAGCAATGCTCGCATCAGTTGAAATCATGCTTACTGGCATGTTCAGCGGTATCACAATCAGACAGGATTATGAAATGCCCGAGGTCGAAACAGGCAGCTATACACAGTATGTTGACCCCTATATCGGAACAGGCGGCAAGCCCTGGACATGCGGTATGCTATCAACTGCGGCAAGTGTGCCCTTCGGTCTTGTAAGACTCGGTGCGGACACCTCCTTTATCGGCGGTGCATATGTGGTCAAAACAAATACATCAGGCTATTACTACGACCACGGTCACATTGAGGGCTTCAGTCACTCAAGACTTTCAGGTACAGGTGCTGAGGATTATGAAATTTTCAGGGTAACACCTGCAATCGGCAACAAAAATGCAGGGGCAATCCCCTATTCTCACAATTACGAAACAGCAGTTCCCGGTTACTATGCAGTATATCTTCAGGCTCTTGACTGTCTTGCAGAAATGACAGCAACAGCACATACAGGTGTACACAGATACACCTTCGGCACATCAAAGGATGCAAGACTTTCTCTTGATGTTTCAAGTTATGCAGGTAACAGCAGAACAGAAAAGGCTTTTGCAGAATATGACGAAGCAACAGGTCTTATCACAGGCGGCTGTGTGCTTCATGCACAGTTCTCAGGCAGATATGACGGTCTTCCCGTTTACTTTGCGGCAAAGGCAGACAAGGACATTAAAAACATTGAAATCAACGGTGATGAAACAGACCTTAAAGTTGACATCAACTTCGGTGATATCAAGGATGAGCCCGTTGAGCTCAAGGTCGGTATCAGCTTTGTAAGCACGGAAAATGCTCTCCTCAACCTTGAAGCAGAAGTCGGCAGCAGGACCTTTGATGATGTTCAGGCTCAGGCACTTGCAGATTGGGAGGAAGAGCTTTCACTCATAAAAATCACAACTCCCGACAATGATATAAAAACAATTTTCTATACAGCACTCTATCACACAATGATAATGCCCTCTGACCTGACAGATGTCAACGGTGAATACTTAGGCTTTGACAAGCAGGTACACACAGCTGAGGGCTACACATACAGAAGCGACATGTCACTGTGGGATACAGTCAGAAACACTCATGCACTCTATACCCTCATTCAGGCAGATGTACAGAATGACTGCCTTAATTCTCTTGTTGAAATGGCAGAAACAAGCGGTGCACTTCCCAGATGGCCTCAGGGTGCAGGTTATTCAGGCTCCATGTTCGGCGACTCTGCAAACATTATGATTACAGAAAGCTATCTCAAGGGCTTTACTGATTTTGATGTTGAAACGGCATATGAATATATGAAAAAATCATCTGACGGCAGTGTTTACAAAGTCGGCAGAGAGTTTGTTGACGAGTACAACACCTACGGTTATGTCCCCGATGACATTGACAACACAAGAAAATCTGTCAGCCGTACACTTGAATATGCATGGGAAGACGGTGCAATTGCAAGCCTTGCAACAGCACTCGGCTATACAGAGGATGCTGAAAAATACACTGAAAAGTCAATGTACTACAAAAACGTTTTCAACCCTGAAAACTGCTACTTCATGGCAAGGAATGCCGACGGTGAATTCGACAAAACATTCAGCCCCGTCATCACATCATTCTATGAAGACGCTATTCCTCTCGGTCTTGCAAGAGGCTTCTGCGAAGGCAGTGCACAGCAGTGGAGATGGAGCGCAACACACGATATTCAGGGCATGATTGACCTTTTCGGCTCAGAGGAATACTTTGTGTCAGAGCTTGAAGCATTCATGGAAGCAGCTTCACCCACAATGGCATACATTGACCCCGGTGCAGGCTACTGGGTAGGCAACCAGCACGACATCCATACACCCTACCTCTTCTCAGATGCAGGCAGAGATGACCTTACGGAAAAATGGGTACGCTGGACACTTGCAGAGAGATTCGACACATCAGTTGAAGGTCTTGACGGCAACGACGACGGCGGCACAATCAGCTCATGGTATGTCTTCTCGGCAATGGGCTTCTATCCCCTTGCAGGTACAGACAGATACTGGATAGGCTCACCCAATGTTGACTCAGCAGACATAACACTTTCAAACGGCAATACTCTCAGTGTGAGAGCTGTCAATCAGAGTGCAAAGAATGTCTACGTAAAGAGCGTTACACTCAACGGTGAAGCAATCACAGGCAACTATCTCACCCATGAACAGCTTACAGCAGGCGGAGAGCTCGTATTCACAATGTCTGCAACTCCCTGACGAAAAGGAGAAAATATAAATGAAAATTATCGGCGGATTAACGGCTTTTGTTCAGGTCATCCTTGCAATCTTAGGCGTGACCCCCATAAGCTATGATATAAACTACGGCGGAGACACTTATATTGCTCCCGAAATAACAACACCGATGTATATCGTTGAAGACGGTGCAAGCGACTATGTTATAGTTACTGCTGACGATGCAGACGAATGTATTATGACTGCAGTAAATGAGCTGCAGACTTATGTTGAAAAAATCAGCGGTGCAAAGCTTGATTATGTAAATGAATCATCTTTTGCAGGCGGAAAAGCAATTATTCTCGGCAATACCGATATAGCTTCTGCCGACACATCAGGACTCAAAGAAGACGGCTTCAGGCTTTATTCTGACGGTGAGCATTTTGTGATTTCAGGCTCAACATCAAGAGGTACACTTTACGGTGTTTACACCTTCCTTGAAGAATATCTCGGTGTAAGATGGTTTACTCCCGAGCTTGAGGTTGTTCCCGAAAGCAAAGATGTTGTTATTGACGCAAATCTTGACAGAACGGTTGAACCCTCATTTGCAGTGAGAAGAAATTCTCAGGCAGGTGCAGACGACACATACAGAGCAAGAACAAAAATCAATGTTTCATTCTATTATGATGCTCCCGAATACGGCGGTGCAATGACATGGGTTATGTGGGACGTTACCCTTGACAGGCTTGTTCCCGATGCTCTTTTCTCAGAACACCCCGAATACTTTGCAATGAATCCTGACGGCACAAGAACAACAGACCATGTCTGCCTTTCAAATCCCGAGGTTCTTACAATTGCAGTTGACAATGCACGACAGGCAATCCTTGACTGTGAATACGATGCAAAGTATATCCATATCGGTCAGAAGGACAACTCAAACTACTGTTATTGCGAAACATGTTCTGCACTTTATGAGGCATACGGCAGTATATCGGCACCCACAATCATCTTCACAAATGCATTTGCAGATGCCCTTGACGATGAATTCCCCTATATGACATTCACATTCTACGCTTACGGTGAAACAGACAGACCTCCTCAGAAGGGCGACCTCAGATGCAACGATAATGTTGTACCCGTACTCTGTCAGCTTCACAGAGCATGCAGAAGCCATCCCATTACAGAATGCGGTGCAATTGACGAGCAGAACCCCACTTTTGACTCACTCTTTGTTGAGCATGACACAATGGTTGCAAAGGACCATGCAAAATGGACCCAAATCGCTGACAGAACATTCATCTATGACTACACAATCAACTTTATTAACTCAGCAATGTTCTTTTCAAACTTTGAAACATTGCAGTCTACAATGAAGTATATGCACGACATCGGCATAACTGGTTATGTCTACAACTGCGGTGACGGACACTCTGCAGCCTTCAACGAGCTGAGAAACTATCTCCTCTGCAAGCTTCAGTGGGATGTAAATGCAGATGTTGAATATCATATGATGGACTTCATGAATGCTTACTACGGTGAAGAGGCTGCACCTTATATCAAGGAAATTCTTGATGTGCAGACTGCCCACACAAAGGCTACTGCCCATGCATTTGACTTCTCATGGCATTATCAGGCAGGCTTCTATTCACCTCAGGGTGTCATGAAGCTTGACGAGCTCTGGGAAAAAGCCCTGAATGCCGATGTTACGGATGAACAGAGGTTCAATATTGAGGTTGACAATCTCAGTTGGGAATACTTCAAGGCTAATCAGTTTATCGGTAAATATTCATTCCTGAATCCTCTGAGAATGCAAGCTAACGAAGAACTTTACGATGCATTCAGAGCTCACGGTATCAGCAGAGTATCATCATTCGGTCTTATTCCCGAAAAGGAAGACATCAACTTCATGGACAGACCGTATAACTGGAAATAAAAAAAATACAGACACCGACAAATTGCTGTCGGTGTTCTTTACTGAGGAGTGTCTGATATGACAGAATTATTGAATTTCAGAAACACAAAATGGATAGGCACAGGCAGAAAAGGAACACCTGCTCTGATAAGAAAAGAAATTGATTTTACAAAGGACACAAAAGCAGAAATCACCGTTGCATGTATGGGTACATTCATCCTGACAGTCAACGGAAAGCCTGTCAGTGACGAACTCTTTCTGCCACTGAACACAGATTTTGAAAAGAGATATGATATTCCCTACGGTGACATTCTTTTTAATGAGGAGCTTGCTCACAGACTGTACTGTCCCCGCTTTGACATGACAAAGCTCCTTCATGAGGGCAGGAACACACTCTCCTTTTACCTTGCACCGGGATTTTATGAGGAATACGGATACGGTACCGCAAAGCTGTCCTGGGATATAGCAATTACAGATAAAGACGGAAACACACAGCATTTTTATCCCGACGGAACAGAAAAATACACCCGTTACCATGTAAAAGAAGCCGATGTTATAAGAGGCGAAGCTCATGATTACACGGACTGTGCCGAAGTCTGGGAGAATACTGTCATTCATGAAGCTCCCGACACCTGCTATTATCTGCAGGACTGTCCGTCAGACAGGGTTATAAGAAAGCTTACTCCCCGTTACCTCGGCAATAACATCTGGGATGCAGGAGAAGTTATGACAGGCTACCCTGTTATAAAGAGCAACAAGGCACAGAAAATAACAGTCCGTTACAGTGAGCTTCTGGATGAAGACGGCACTCCCGACGAAATGCACATTTACGGTCAGCATACAGATTACATTACAGACAATGAAGAAAGACTTCTTCATCCCGATTTCACATGGCTGTGCTTCAGATATTTTGAGGTTATCGGTGATTGCGAAGTGACTGAATGTCTTGTAATTCACAGTGATGTTGATGTATCTTCGGAATTTGAATGCAGTGACGATACTCTCAATTGGGTAAGAAAAGCGTATATCAGGACACAGCTTGCAAACATGCACTGCGGAATTCCGTCAGACTGTCCCCACACCGAAAGAAGAGGTTATACGGGTGACGGTCAGCTCACATGTGCCGCCGCAATGATGCAGCTTGACGCCCGTAAATTCTATAAAAAATGGATTTCCGATATCTGTGACTGTCAGGACAGAAAAACAGGTCACATACAGTATACAGCACCCTTTGTGCCCTCGGGAGGAGGTCCCGGAGGCTGGGGCTGTGCAATAGTTGTTGTGCCTTATGAGTTTTACAAGGCATACCGTGATAAATCCGTATTTGATGAAACATTCGGCAAAATGCTCAGGTGGTTCGATTACATGGAAAGCCACAGCGAAAATGAGCTTGTGACAAGTGATTTACCCGGTGTGTGGTGTCTCGGTGACTGGTGTGCACCGACACAGAATCAGCTCAATAAAATGCACGGAATGGTCATTCCGAAGCCCTTTGTGAACACATATTTCTTTATAAAATCAATGGAATACTTCCTTGAAATATGCGATATCACAGGAAACACTCAATACAAAAAAGAAATATCAGAAAAGATTGCAATTAAAAAGAAAGCAATAACAGAAACATATTTCAAGGCTGAAACAGGCGATTTTGCAGACAATGAACAGGGCGCAAATGCCTTTGCCGTTGACATTGGTCTCGGTGATGAAAGAACATTCAGCAACATTGTAAAACACTATACAGAAACAAAAATGTTCGACACGGGTATTTTCGGCACGGATATTGTAACAAGGGTTCTCTTTGAAAGGAAAAGAGCAGATGTTGCATTCATGCTTCTGACATCAAAAGAAGAAACATCTTATTATAATCAGATTCAGAACGGTGCCACTACCCTGCTGGAATACTGGAACGGAGTCCGTTCACAGTGCCATCCCATGTTCGGCGCCGTTACAAGATATCTATTTGAATATATTCTCGGAATAAAGCAGGAGAAAGACTCGGCAGGCTACAAAAAGGTATTAATTGCCCCCGTATGCATGGAATATCTCCCTGAAGCAAAAGGAAAAATAACCACCGTTCGGGGCGAAATAAGTGTTGAATATAACAGCAATGAAATGAGAATCACAATCCCCGAAAATATTACAGCAGAAGTCAGACTCGGCGATGCGGTTTCAGAGCTTCATTCAGGACTGAATATTATCAAAAGATAAAGTTAAAGCAGAGTGTTTTTGTCACTCTGCTTTTTGTTATAATTCACTTTTATCGGGAACGGATGATATTCCGCCGTATTTCTCCGTTGATAAGCCTGCAACCCGTGTTGCAAATTCTGCAATTTCACTAAGGTCTGATTCTGTAAGGCATTCGGGCTGTTTTTTCATTTCAAGAAACTTAAAAATCACACTTCCTGCAAAGATATCTCCCGCACCCGTTGTATCAACAACATTTATGTCTTTCATTGCAGGGGTAAAGCCTTTGCCGTTCCTGTTGGCATAATAACAGCCCTTTTCACCGCATGTCACAAATACAAGTCTTGCACCGTAATTCTCTATGATATATTGTGCACCCTCCGACGGAGCAATGCCGAAAAGAAAATCAATTTCATCATCACTGATTTTTACGATATCTGCATTAGCAAGTCCCCACAGAATCTGCCTTTTTGCTTCATCAGTGTCACTCCACAAGGGCTTTCTCAGATTCGGGTCATAGGAAATCAGCTTCCCGTTATTCCTTGCATACTCAACGGCTTTATATGTTGCAGTCCGTGCCGGCTCATCCGTCAGTGAAAGTGAGCCGAAATGAAACACCTCACACTCATCAATAAGAGTAAGGTCAATTTCTTCAAAGGAAATGCACGTATCTGCACCGGGCTTTCTCGAAAATGCAAAGTCACGGTTACCCTTTTCATCGAGCGTAACAAATGCAAGTGTTGTAAAAACAGATTTATCCTTAATAAGACCTCTCGTTTCAACATCGTTATCCTTAAGCGTCTGAGTCAGCAGATTGCCGAATGTATCATCGCCGACCTTGCCTGCAATGGCAGTCCTCACACCGAGCTTTGCAAGTGTGCACAGGAAATTTGCAGGCGCTCCGCCCGGATTTGCCTTAAGAGCGGGATATCCCTGACCGTCAGCACCCGTCTGGGCAAAGTCAATAAGCAATTCACCGAGTGTGGTAACTCTGATACTCTCTTTTTCCATTCTTCGGCACCTCCAGAATATAAAACTGAATTTACACATAATTATACATCAGGAATATGAAAAAATCAACAAAAACAGCCCTTTCATACAGTTGAAGTATGAAGAAAATAACAGTTGACAAATCAATAAAATGGTATATAATATAAAGGTGTGGAGACCCGTCTTTTGTGGAAAGTCTGTCAGGGAGGATGCATCACCGACTGAAAGTGCATCTGAGATGAGTAGTAAGAACGGCAACACTCTGCATAGGGTAATAGGAATAATCCAAAATCGTTTTTTACAGACCGATTTCCGACAATACATCGTTAAAATACTCACAAATCCGTCAGGATTTGTTGCGTTTTTGCCTTGTCTTGCCAAAAATCTGTACTGTAAAAAATAACAACCTTAAAACGAGAAATTTTTATTGGTTTTTTGGTATTGAGGATGCCGGAAGGCTTTCGCCTTTCAAGTCCGAAATGCCGAAAAGACTTAAAAATAGCCGTTTTAAGGCGGATTTGAATTATTCCTATTACCCTAAAGTCCCAAGTTAATATAAAAGAGGGCGTACATATCGTGCGTCAATGCGGGTGGCACCGCGGGTTAAAATTTTGTTTTACTCGTCCCGGGAATATTTTCACAATATTCCTTGGGACTTTTTTATTTTTGTAAGTTAAGAAACAGGAGGAATGCTGTATGTACAGAACCTTGTATTGTAACGACATCTGTGACAAGCACATCGGTCAGACCGTAAGCCTTGCAGGCTGGGTAGACGTTGTCCGTGACCACGGCGGTGTTATTTTCGTTGACCTTCGTGACTACACAGGCGTAACACAGGTAGTTATCCACAATGAGGAATTAATCAGAAATGTAAACCGTGAAACAGTTATTTCTGTTACAGGTACCGTTGAAAAAAGAGACCCCGACACAGTAAATGAAAAAATCGCAACAGGTTATGTTGAGCTCGTTGCTTCTTCACTTCAGGTACTCGGTAAGAGTCAGAATATGCTTCCCTTGGAAGTAAGAAATTCAAGACTCAGCAAGGATGAGCTCCGTCTTAAATACCGTTACCTTGACCTTCGTAATCCCAAGAACCACAACAACCTTGTTATGCGTTCAAAGATTATCAGACATCTGAGAAACAAGATGGAAGACAAAGGCTTCCTTGATATGCAGACACCTATCCTTACTGCATCATCACCCGAAGGTGCCCGTGACTTCCTTGTTCCCAGCCGTAAGCATCCCGGCAAGTTCTATGCTCTGCCTCAGGCTCCTCAGCAGTTCAAACAGCTTCTCATGGTATCAGGCTTCGACAGATATTTCCAGGTTGCTCCCTGTTTCCGTGATGAAGACGCAAGAGCAGACCGTTCACCCGGTGAATTCTATCAGCTCGACTTTGAAATGGCTTTCGCAACTCAGGAAGAAGTTCTTGATGTGTGTGAAGATGTCATTTATGATACTTTCAGAACATTTTCAGACAAAAAGGTTACTCCCAAGCCTTTCCGCCGTATCACTTACGCAGATGCAATGATGACATACGGCTCAGATAAGCCTGACCTCCGTAACCCCCTTATCATCGTTGACCTTACAGATTTCTTTGCAAATGTAAGCTTCCCTGCATTCAAGGGCAGACCCGTCAGAGGTATCGTTGCTCCCTGTCAGGGCAAGTCAAAGAAGTTCTTTGAAGATTCACTCAAGTATGCAACCTCAGGTGAAGTAGGTCTCGGGGGCTTAGGTTACATCACTCTCAAGGAGGGTGAATTCGCAGGCCCCATCGCAAAGTTCCTCACAGAAGAACAGAAAGCTGAAATCACTTCAATCACAGGCGTAAAAGAGGGCGAAACACTCTTCTTCATCTGTGACGACAAGAAGAACGACACAGAGAAAAAAGCAGGTCTTATCAGAACATGGCTTGCAAGAAAAGAACAGCTTGACCTCATAAAAGACGATGCATTTGAATTCTGTTTCGTTGTTGACTTCCCCATGTACGAAAATGACGAAGAAACAGGCGAAACAATCTTCACTCACAACCCCTTCTCAATGCCTCAGGGCGGTATGGAAGCACTTATGACAAAGGACCCCACAGAGGTTCTTGCATATCAGTACGACCTTGTATGTAACGGTATAGAGCTTGCATCAGGTGCTGTCCGTAACCACGACATCGACATCATGAAAAAGGCATTCGACATCGCAGGTTATGACGAAGCTGAGCTCAGGAAGAGATTTAATGCGCTTTACACAGCATTCCAGTACGGTGCACCTCCTCATGCAGGTATGGCTCCCGGTATTGACCGTATGGTTATGCTTCTTACAGACGAAGAAAAGATTCTCGATGTTATCGCATTCCCCCTCAACGGTAATGCTCAGGACCTTCTTCTCGGTGCTCCCTCAGAGGTTACAAACCAGCAGCTTGAAGATGTTCATCTTTTAGGCTCAGGCAGCGCTCTTGCACAGCGACAGGCAGCAACATCGACAGGCAGTAAAGCTCAGGGCAAGCGTTCAACATTCTCAAACGCACAGCAGCTCAATCAGCTTTCACTCACAGAAGATGAAGAAGCAGTTATGCAGGGTATTTTCGCAAAAATGAACGAAAATGAAAAAGTCCTTGCAGAATGCAACACAGAAAATACAGAAGAAATGGTACACGTAATGCCTATGACAAACGTTCTTCGTGAAGATGCCCGTAAACAGCCCTTCACAAGAGAGAGCCTTCTTGAAGGTGCTCCTGAAAGAAACGAAGACAGCTGGCAGGTACCCAGACTCGTAAAGTGAGGTGTGCTTAAATGAACGAATATATTACTAAGATATGCGAAACAGGCAGCATTGCCGTTGACGATACAATTCTTGTAAAAGGAGCAGCAGCAACTGCAGGTTCAAAGATTCTTGATGGCTTCAAGCCCCTTTTCAGTGCAGAAGCAGTCACAAGACTCGAAAACAAAGGCTACACTGTATCAGGCAAAACTTCAACAGGCGAATTCGGTCTTGATCTACTCGGTGAATTCTCTCACTATGCACCTCAGGACGGCACACTCAAGGGTGCTGCAGCAGAGCTTGTTGCAAAGGGTGAAGTAAAAGCTGCACTCGGTGTTGACATGAACGGTGCAACAAGACGTGCAGCAGCTCTTTCAGGTGTTGATTTCCTCAAGCCCACATACGGTACGGTTTCCCGTTACGGCGTAATTTCCTGCGCTGCATCAGGCGAACAGCTCGGTGTTTACGCAAAGAATGCTGACGGTGTAAAGGAAATCATGACTGTTATTGCAGGTCACGATCACAAAGACGGAACAAGCCTTCCCGAAGCATCATATGATTATTCAATTGCTGATGTAAAGGGCAAGAAGGTCTGTATCGTTAAAGAGCTTCTTGACAAGGCAGACGATGAAACAAAGGCAAAGGTCAATGCTTTTGCAGAAGCACTCAGTGCCAAGGGTGTTACAGTTGAAACAGTTTCATGTGACCTTTTCGACCTTGCAAATACAGCATGGCAGATTCTTATGTGTGCTGAAACCTGCAACAATGTTTCCCGTTATGACGGTGTAAAATACGATCACAGAGCCGAAAAATACAGAAATATTGACGAGCTTTATGTAAACTCAAGAACAGAGGGCTTCAACTTCCTTACAAAGACAGTTATTCTCTACGGCTCAGATGTTCTTTCAAAGAACAGATACAAGGATTGCTATGACAAATCTCTCAGAGTCCGCCGTGTGATTTCAGAGAAAATGGCAGAGCTTTTTGCATCATTCGATGCAGTTCTCACACCTGTCTGCAGTAAGACTTCTTATGAAAGCTATGACATAAACGAAGCATTTATCAAGGTATTTGAAGAAAGTGTATTCACATGTGTTCCCAATCTCATCGGCTCACCTGCTCTTGTAACATCAGGTGTTCAGCTCATGGGTAAGAACTTCTCAGAAAGCACACTTTTAAGCCTTGCAGATTCTGTTGAAAGGATGGGTGAATAATATGAATTACGAACTTGTCATCGGTCTTGAAACTCATGTAGAGCTTGAAACCGAATCAAAGATATTCTGCTCCTGCGGCGGTCACTCTGCTGCAAACGAACCCAACGATTGCGTATGCCCTGCCTGTTCAGGTATGCCCGGTATGCTTCCCGTAATGAACAAGAGAGTTGTTGAATTAGCTGTCACAGCAGGTCTTATGCTCAACTGTGAAATCAGCCGTTACACAACATTCGATAAGAAAAACTATTTCTATCCCGACCTTCCCTGTGCTTATCAGATAACACAGCTCAATCATCCTATCTGCACAAACGGTCTTGTAACACTCAAGACTTCTCAGGGGCCCCGTGACATCAGAATCAAGCAGATTCACATGGAAGAGGATGCAGGTAAGCTTGTACACAGCGGTAATTCATCATTTGTAGACTTCAACCGTACAAGTGTGCCTCTTATCGAAATCGTTACACAGCCCGATTTCAGAAGTGCTGAAGAAGTTGTCACTTACCTCGGCAAGCTCAAGAATATGTTCCGTTCAGGCGGAATCTCAGAGTGTGAAGAGGGTGCAATGCGTTGCGACGTCAACATTTCTGTCCGTCCCGAAGGAAGTGAAGAATTCGGTGTGCGTACAGAAATCAAGAACATGAGCTCATTTGAAGCTATTGAAAAGGCTATAAAGTACGAAGCTCAGCGTCACATTGATGCACTTGAATTCGGCACGGAAGAGCTTGTTCAGGAAACAAGGCGTTTTGACGACGTTACAGGTAAGACATCTGCAATGAGAAACAAGGAAACAGAAGCAGATTACCGTTATTTCCCCGATGCAAACCTTATGCCCATCGTTATCGATGACGAATGGCTTGAAAAAATCAAGGCTGCAAAGCCCACAGCTGTTGACGAAAAGGCTGAAGAATACAGAGAAGCAGGCATTTCAGACAAGGAAATCGATATGCTTCTTGCAAACAACAAGATTCTCAGACTTCTTGACGATACGGTTGCTCTCGGCTGCAACATGAAAGATACAGCTGCATACATCCTTACTGACTGTATGGGTATTCTCCGTAAGGCAGGCAAGACAATTGCAGAGCTTGATATCACAGCAGAAAACCTTGCAACAGTTATCAAGATGGTTTCTGACGGTAAAATCAACAGAAATGCAGGTAAGAAAGTTCTTATCGCTATGATTGAAGACGGTGCAGATCCCGTAGAATACTGCAAGGCAAACGGTCTTGACAAGCAGGTTGATTCATCAGCTGTCGAAGGCATTGTTGATGCTGTTATCGCAAACAATGCACAGGCTGTTGAAGATTACAAAAACGGCAAGGTCAAGGCACTTCAGGCTCTCTTCGGTGCTTGTATGAAGGAGCTCAGGGGTGCAGGCGACCCCACAGTTATCAAGGCATTACTCGAAGATAAACTCAAATAATTTCAATTTAACGGGGGTAAAAACTACTCCCGTTTTATTTTAAGGTGATTAAAATGACAGAAAGACTTTTTGAAAAAGATGCTTATTGCAGAAATTTTTCTGCAGATGTCCTTTCCTGCGAAGAAAAAGACGGGTTTTATTATGTCGTTCTTGATAAAACCGCATTTTTCCCCGAAGGAGGAGGTCAGGCTCCCGATAAAGGCACAATAAACGGTGTTAATGTCCTCGATGTTCAGGAAAAAGACGGCACAGTTTATCATAAAACGGATAAAGCATTCAATACAAGTGATAAGGTAAGCTGTGAGCTTGACTGGGATCTGCGTTTTGAAAGAATGCAGAGCCATTCGGGTGAACATATCGTTTCAGGTATTGTTCATTCTCTTTTCGGCTATGACAATGTAGGCTTCCATATGAGCGAAAAGACAATGACTGTTGATTTCAGCGGCCCTCTCACGGCAGAAGACATAGCAAAAGTTGAGCTTGAATCAAACAAGGCTATATACAGAAATGCACCCATTACTGCATCATACCCCATAAAAGAAGAGCTTATAAATACTGATTACAGAAGCAAAATTGAGCCGAGAGACGGCATAAGACTCATTACAATCGAGGGAATTGACTGCTGTGCCTGCTGTGCACCTCATCCTGCATTCACGGGTGAAATCGGTGTAATAAAAATCATTGACTTCTGTCCTCATAAGGGCGGTACAAGAATTGAAATGGTTGCAGGTATCAATGCATTCCTTGACTACTCTGCTCTGCATTCATCCGTAAAATCAGTTATGAATCTTCTTTCTGCAAAGCGTGATTCAATTTCGGTTTCAGTTGAAAAGCTTCAGGAAACTGCAAGCAATCTTAAATCGGAAAACGGTAAAATGTCAAGAAAGCTGGCTCTCGCTTCTCTCAATCCCGTTGCTGTCAACGACTGTGCATACGCAATCAACAAAAATATGTCCTACGATGACCTGAGAGAGTGCGCAAACAATCTTATCGAGAACAACACAAGAAAATGCATTCTCCTCTCAGAAACGGACACAGGCAATTATATCTATGTTGTAAGCAGTGCCGAAAACGATGTAAGAACAATCGTTGCAGGTCTTAACTCCTATTTTAACGGCAAGGGCGGAGGAAAAGACAACTATGCTCAGGGCAAGCTCACTGCATCATCGGAAGATGAACTTGCCTCATACATCACTGACATCCTCAGATAAATTATATATTGACAATGTATTAAGTTACAAATATAATAAAAATATAAAAACATGAAAGGATGTTAATTTATGGCAATACTCCTTACACTCAAAAAGATGATTTCCGTTTTCCTTGCATCAATCCTCCTTTTCATTACTCCGGCTGCGACCTCCGAGCCCTATTCACCGAAGAATGCAGAAGATATCGGTCTTAATTTTACTGTTCTTTCAGACTGTCACATTGAGGGTAACAACCTTGAAACCTTTAAGATTTTCCACAAGATTCTCAAAGGTGCAAAGACAACAACAAGCACAAACGATGCAGTTGTTTTCCTTGGCGACAACACAATGAACGGTCAGGACATTGAAAGCATGTTCTTCTACGGTGCAATTGATCAGATAAATCCCTCAGAGAACATTTTTGTTGTTCAGGGCAATCACGATGTAGGTAACGGCGAGGGCGACTATGAACAGCTCCGTGACAGATTCCTCGGCTACAACAACAGCTTCTTCAATGCAAATCTTACAAAGGCTTATTATCACAGAGTTGTGAACGGCTGTTACTTCATTTTCCTTGCATCTGAAAGCAACACCGTAAACGAGGCTTACATCTCAGATGAACAGATTGAATGGCTTAAAGATGTGCTTGCCGAAGCTCAGGAATCAGGCAATCCCATATTTGTGTTCAATCATCATCCAATTTATGCAGTTCAGGATGATTATCTGAAGCTTTATTATGTGCTTCTGGGCATTGATAACCTTTTCTATCTGTCAGGACACACACACCGTGAAATTGAAAAAGACTGGACCTTCGGCAATTACTACGGAATCAGAACAATCAATCTTCCCCGTTGTACAGAGCCTGTTTCAGAGGATTATGATGCAGGTATCGGTATGCAGATTGAGGTCTATGATAATGAAGTAGTTTTCAGAGTCAGAGATTATTATGACGACCTGTGGGTTGACGGCTACGAAATGACATACGAAATAAGATAAAACTTACGGCACACTTCTTTTGAAGTGTGCCGATTTTTATAGCATATACGGAATTTTATTCTCCTTGTATCATTTTATAACAATACCTTTCACCATAAATATTGCACAGAAATGAGTGTTTTAAATTGTGCATAATGTTATAATTGAAAAATAATATTGCATTTTTTAACAGTAAATGATAATATATAGGGAGAAAAATCAGGAGGTAAATTTATGAAATCATTTTCAAAAAAGCTTATATCAACTTTTCTTGCAGTGCTTATGACAGCTCTTCTTGTTGTACCCTCATTTGCTGCTGAACAGGTTGATTACAAAATCACAAATCCTTATGAAACAGTTGACTGGGATACATGGAACACATACAAGGCTCAGCTTCACACACACACTCTTTACAGTGACGGCGAAATGGATATCACATCCGTAGTTGAAGCATATTATGCTCTTGATTATGATATTCTTGCAATCACAGACCACGGTGTTGTAAATCAGGGCTGGGATAAGGTTCCCGAAATGATTGACATTATCGGCTATAACCAGTACATTAAAAAGATTGAACCCCTTGATGCAAAGAGATATGCTGAAATCACAGCAGGTGTCGACCGTGACGGCAGAGGTATGCTCGATGTACCTCTCGGCATTGAAATGAATGCTCTTGTTGTAAGAAAGAACCATGTCAACGGTTATTTCTGCGGTTACGGTCAGAGTATTCTCGGCACAGAAGAAGATTACGAATCTGTTGTTGCAGGTACAGAAGCAGCAGGCGGTATTTCAGTTATCAATCACCCCGGTGACTTCTACGGCGCTGCAGGTGATATCAAAAAGGCTCAGGACCCCGATAATCTCCGTGACTGGGCAAACATCTACATGAAATATGAAAGCTGTGTCGGTCTTGAAGTTTTCAACGAGGATGACACAATTTCAAAGCATGACCGTGTAATCTGGGATAACCTCCTTATGTACACAATCCCCCGCGGCAGAAACATCTGGGCTTTCGGTAATGACGACTCACATTGGGAGGATCATATCGGACACACAACAAACATGATGCTTATGCCTGCAAACACTGTTGAGGATCTCCGTACAGCAATGGAGAACGGAACATTATTCGTTTGCTCTAAGAATGCTGAATATGAAATCGACCCTGAATTCCATGGTGACGGCAACTATGCAACTGTTCACAGAATCACAATTGATGAAGAAAACGATGTTATTTCAGCAGATATCACATCAGACAGCGATTATGTTGTAGAATGGGTTGCAGACGGTGAAGTTATCGCTACAGGCGATTCAATCAATCTCCGTGATTACAGCGACAAGATCGGTTCATATGTCCGTTTCCAGATAAAGAATGCAGGCGGTATTCTCCTTTCACAGCCCTTCGTCTGTGATGACGGCAACATGGAAGCATGCATGATTTACTACCCTGAAGAAAAGTCATATGACAATTTTGTTTTCCAGTTCATTTATGAAATGTACCTCTTCCTCAGAAGAACAATTATCGGTGCATTCATTTATGACGAATTCTTCCTTTAATACTTAATCAACAGGGACTGAAAATGTCCCTGTTTTTATTTATTATAAAAAATTATTGCATTTTTATTTATCAGGTGTTATTATGAAGAAAAACGGGAGGTAATTTTATGAAATCATTTTCAAAAAAGATTATTTCAGCTTTTCTTGCAGTGCTTATGACTGCACTTCTTGTTGTTCCCTCATTTGCTGCTGAACAGGTTGAATACACAATCACAAACCCCTATGAAACAGTTGACTGGGACACATGGAAGACTTATAAAGCCATGCTTCACACACATTCACTTTACAGCGACGGCTATCTTGACATAACTGAGGTTGTTGAAGAATATTACAGGCAGGATTATGACATTCTTGCCGTTACAGACCACGGTGTTGTCAATCAGGGCTGGGACACAGTACCCGAAATGATTGACCTCGTCGGCTACAATCAGTATTTCAAGAATCTCCAGCCTCTTGATGCTGAGAGATATGCAGAAATCACTTCAGGTGCAGACCGTGACGGCAGAGGTATGCTTGATGTACCTCTGGGCGTTGAAATGAATGCTCTTGTTGTCAGAAAAAATCATGTCAACGGATTTTTCTGCGGATACGGTCAGGGTGTACTGGGTAAAGAAGAGGATTATGAATCCGTAATTGCAGCTACAGAAGCAGCAGGCGGTCTTTCTTTTATTAATCATCCCGGTGACTTCTATAATGTAACTGCAGACATTTCAAGATGCTATGACCCTGAAAATCTCCGTGACTGGGCAAACATCTATATGAAATACGAAAGCTGTGTCGGTCTTGAGGTTTTCAACGAACATGACACAGTCTCAAAATATGACCGTATTATCTGGGATAATCTTCTCATGTATACAATTCCCAGAGGCAGAAACATCTGGTGCTACGGCAACGATGACGCCCACACCTATGTTGCAATGGGACTTAACGCAAACATGATGGTTATGCCTGAAAACACCGTTGAAGCACTCAGAACAGCAATGGAAAACGGAACATCCTTTGCATGCTCTGTCTACGGCAGATACGAAAACGGTGACGATTTCTTCGGTGACGGCAACTATGCACATGTAAACAGAATAGATATTGATGAGGATAACGATATCATTGCAGTATCAGTCGCCTCAGAGAGCGAATACACCGTTGAATGGGTTGCAGACGGTAAGGTAATTGCAACGGGTGATTCAATAAATCTGCGTGATTACAGCGAGGAAATCGGTTCATATGTCCGTTTCCAGATAAAGAATGCAGGCGGCATTCTCCTCTCACAGCCGTTTGTCTGCGATGACGGAAATATGGAAGCATGCATGATTTACTACCCCGAAGAAAAGTCATATGACAACCTTGTATTACAATTCATTCACGAAATGATTCTTTTCCTGAGAAGAACAATTGTCGGTGAATTCATTTATAAAGAACTGTATCTTTAATCAAAAACTATAGAAAAAAGCTGTCCGCAGGGACAGCTTTTTTGTTATAAATCAGAACTTTTTTGAATAATGCACAATTCACAATTTTATAATCCAAGCCCGTAGGGCTTCCGAAACAATTTTCCGCAGGAAAATATATCACTGCAGAAATTTATCGCTCAGCGATAAATTTCTGTTTACATTCTCTGCATCATTTCAAGGATTCTCTTTGCGCAAAGCTCGAGCTCTGCTCTTGTAAGCTCGCCCTTTTCAACTGCAACCTTGAGTTCATCGGGATAGCCTGTGGGCATTTTAAGGTCGTTACCCGCCTTGACCTCTTTCACGGGGTCATTTTTTACGCCCCAGTCGGTTTCAACCATACCTCTGAAGCCCCATTCCCGGCGGAGAATACCTGTCAGGAGCTCCCAGCTTTCTGATGTATGCTGACCGTTGATAAGGTTATATGATGACATAACTGTTATGGGGTCTGATTCCTTGACTGCAATTTCAAAGCCCTTGAGATAGATTTCTCTGAGTGCTCTTTCTGAAAGTCTTGAATCGCTCTGATAACGGTTTGCTTCCTTGTTGTTACATGCAAAATGCTTCATTGAAACGGCAATCTTACTTGACTGCATACCTCTGATTGCTGCCGCAGCAGATTTACCTGCTACAAGGGGATCTTCCGAATAATATTCAAAGTTTCTTCCGCAGAGGGGGTCACGGTGAATATTCAGAGCAGGTGTCAGCCAGATGCCGATATTGTTTTCCCTGACTTCTGCACCGCCTGCAGCACCGACTTCATAAATAAGCTCGGGATCCCATGTGCATGCAAGGAGCGTTGCACAGGGCCATGCTGTTGTGGGAATACCTGTTTCTGTGTTAAGACGAAGGCCTGCGGGACCGTCTGCTGTGGGAACTGCGGGAGTATTGAGTCTGTGTCCGATGGGACCGAAGCAGCCTGTGTTTGCAACACCTGTGGGAGGCTGACCACCTACAAAATCACAGATTTCATCGAGAGTGAACTGCTTTATAAATTCTTCGATTGTGCATTTAACACCGATATCATCGAATTTTACAAGCTCTTCGGGAGCCTCTGCAACCATTTCGGGAACGGGCTCATAGTAATATGATGCTTCGCCCATGGGAAGCTCTTCGTATGTACCATCTGCGAGCATTCTCTTTGCCAGTTTTGTAGGCTTACACCACTGTCTGAGCTGTTCAACAACTCTGTCTTCTTCAACAATGTATTCAAATGCAAGTTTTTCTGTATCTCTTACGGATGTACCCATATGGAATGTGTATGTGCCTTTTTCAAGGACATATGCAGTTTTCTGAATCTTACCAAGGTCATCAAAGCTTGCCATATTATTTACATCAAAGCTCATAACAACAGTTTCCGATTCACCGGGAGCAAGAAGCTTTGTCTTTTTATATGCGGCAAGTTCTTTTGAGGGCTTGCCGAGTTTGCCCTGAGGTGCTGAGTAGTAAAGCTGAACAACTTCCCTGCCTGCTACATCACCGATATTCTTGACGGTAACAACAGCAACTATCTTGCCTTCGCTTTCAAGACAAGCCTTACCGCTGAAAGCAAACTGAGTATATGAAAGACCGAAGCCGAAAGGATATCTTACAAACTTATCTGCACCGGGGATAGTTTCAAAATAACGGTAGCCTACATAGATATCATCTGTGTAATTGCAGTACCAGAAGCTCTCCCAGAAATCATCTTTACAGGGATAGCAGTCATAAGTTGTAGCAACAGTGTCAACCATTTTACCTGAGGGGTTGACATCACCGCAGAGGATGTCTGCAATTGCGCTTCCGCCTTCAATACCGCCCTGACAGCCGAAAAGGATTGCCTGAACTTTATCATTGTCTGCAAAGTATTCACAGTCAATTGTAGCACCTGAGTTGATGACAATGATAACTTTGCTGAAAAGCTCAGTAGCTCTGTCAATGAGGTGCTTTTCAAGGTCAGAGAGATAATAGTCACCGCCCTGAGGTCTTCTGTCAACACCCTCTGCTGAAAAACGGCTGAGAGTGATAATTGCCGTATCTGCATTTTCTGATGCTGACTTTATAAGCTCATCAGAAACTTCAGCTTCAGTTACATGCATGGCTGCAAACGTGTCGTAAGTCATATCGTCACGCAGCTGACAGAATTCCATATTATTGACGATGTCCCAGCGTGCATCAATCTGCTCCTCTGTAAGCACATTTACGCTTTCACGCTTTACATAGTCCTTATAGAAATCCACAAGTGGCATATAAATCTTAACTTTGCCCTCTTTTTCCTTTTCTTCAAAGCCTTCATAAATATTTCTTACATAGGGGCAATGGACATCACCGCTTCCGCCGCCGCCTTTGATATATTCAATGGTTGCCTTGCCGAAAAGTGCGATTTTTTCACCCTTGGCAAGAGGAAGTGCATTGTCTTTATTCTTAAGAAGTACCATACCCTGAGAAGCCGCATTTCTTGAAAGAGCAATATGCTCGGGAGATGCAGTCACGCGTCTTCCGTCTTTGCCGAGAGGAAGACAGGGCTGAAACCTGAATCTTGCGTATTTATCCATAGTAATAACCTGCCTTTATATTATTTAATCAGAATACAAACATAAATCTTCCACCTGGAGCAACATCTCCGTTTTTGTAGAAATCCATTATATCACCGTCTGATTGCATATTGTCAGAAAGTTTGAAATTAAAATGTACTTCTTTATCGGTTAATCCGAGTGCGGAAAGAGGTATTTCAAGATACATCACATTATTTTTAACATTATATCTGCCTGTACCTGTCTTTTCAAAATTCCATCCGCCTGTTGACTTCTCAATCTGAATTTCATTTTCAGTTGCATTTTCTCTGTTTATGATATACTCAAAGCCTTCCCAATGGGGACTTACAGCTGTAGCATCTGTGTCAATAAGAACTCTCATCCACGCATTATCGGTGTAAGAAGTTATATCATTCACCGTTTCAATGCGGAAATATACATTCTGATCGTCATAAGTGACTTTGACATTTCTGAAATCATTTCGCATTGTATCACTTTCGTAATGTACATCAATCCAACTGTCTGCATTGCGCTTTCGGGTGCTGTTTATGTAGTGATTATATTCAATTTTTACATTATCCCACTGACTGTCTGAGCCGAAAATATCAATTTTTTTGCTTTCATAAGGCATTTCATCAGCCGCATCCATACCCTTAAAGCGTCTGATATTTGCGACAAGCTGATAATAGTAATGGTCCTTGAGTATTCCGTCATGAGGCTCAATGTCACGGCTGTATTCATCGCTGAACTGGTCAGGGAATGCATTTTCCGTACCCTGCCATTCCTGCCATCTGCCTGCAAGCCACTCATTCCAACCCGTAACAAAGACGAATTCGGGGTCGCATTCAATTGCATAATCCCATTGCTGTTGGAAATTCAGACCATAAAGAAGTGAATTTTCAATATTTTTGTCAACAGTAACTGTTTCATTTCCTTTTTGATAAGTATATGAATATTCACCCTCTGTATAGCTTCTGCCCTGAACATCAAGACCAGAATTCATCGCAACGAGCTGACCGTCTGCGGCATTCTGTGCCACGGAAACGCAC
>JAFUIY010000105.1 GCA_017473925.1 Clostridia bacterium
AAAATATATGTGTCTGACCGGCGCAGCAATATGTTTTGTTTCCGTTCGGGCTTCGCCCTCTCTACAACAAAACATATTGCATTATCGTTCTTCTTTTATTTTTTTCTAAACTTGGTCTCACATCATTGACAAATGTACACTTTATATATAATTTACTGAATTTTGGTTTAAATAAAATTGAAAAACAGGGAGCCGAAGCTCCCTGTCCGTAACAAGACATTATCCGAATATTTTTATCCGTAAATACAAACGCAGGATACATTATTCATGTCATCAAGAACAACATACATGTAAAGATCTTCTTCATCGTTAATATAGAAGTCATCGCCTTCCTCATCGGTGTGAAGATATGTAAAACCGCTCCATGAAAGAATTTCTTCAACATCACTACCGGACATACCAACATAGACACCGTTAATGTCACAATAATTGTAAGAATCAAGAATTACAGCATTTATATATCCGTTTTCATTAACTTCAAATGAAAATTCCGGAATATAATAAATGTTTTCGTCTTTCTCAAGATAAGGCATATCTGAAAGGATAGTTTCTATGTCTGTCATATGATATGATGCAAGGTTAAATGACATAGCGAATACACTTATAAAAGACAGTCGTTCTGTTTCATCAAATGTCAGATAAACTGAATATCCTTCTGTATAATTTTCAATACAAATATAATCTCCATCATAACAGGAATAATACGATTCACTGTCAGCAAGATATTCTGTTGCGCTATAAAATGTTTCTTCAATATATAACCCATGCAAAAAATAATCATTAGATGTATCCATTTCTATATTATAAATGTAATTTTCTTCATCAACATAGAAATAAATACCATCGTAATAATAATATAATGAGCCACCGCCTGTCGTAGGACCTTCATCATGTAATTCTAAATCTCCAAAAACAGACTCGACCTCTTCTATATTGCAGTTAAGATACTGTAACAGTTCATTTTCTGGATATTCTTCACTGTCGACAAGGACATCCACAACATCAACAAGACTATTTTCATCATAATAAACAAGAACATACTCTTCAAATAATTCATTATACCAACAGTCATTCTCTTCATCGTAAACAAAACCATAGAAAGCAAGGTTTTCCTCAGCTTCTTCATATGTTGAGCCGTAGGCAACTCCATAGATTGAATAATCACACTGACCGTTAATAATTATATCAAAAACCAAGCCATTATCTGTAAAAATGTCAAGATAGTCAGTAAAGAAATGAGAGCTGTCTTCTTCATCTTCAACAAGATCAGGAATGTTATCAAGATATAAACCTATATCACAACCAAGATTCATCGCCAGATCATTATCAAACACGACCTCATCATCTGTCATAAAATAAACATTATATGCTGTCATATCTTCACCGACAAACACCCATAAATATAATCCGAGCTCAGAATTGAAAGCAGTTTCATCATCTTCAAAAACAAAGCCTGCATTTTCAAATATAGCTCTTGCTTCATCGTAAGGAGTGTTTCCGTTTACGCCGAAAACAGAAAATCCTTCGGAACCTGTATCTGTAATATCACAGATGCAATCTGAATCATCAAGTGAGATTGCAACGCCGTCATATGCAGTAACGCCGTCTTCAAATACAAATTCAGGAAAAATATCTGTAAAATCACTTACATGTACGCCAAGATATACTGAGAGATCTGTTCTTTCATCAACAGGAGGTTCTTCTTTGATATAGTTATCAATAGAATCAAGTCTTGCTGAAATTCGAAGAGCTATTCTTGCATCAGATGCTGCAAGCTTACCGTTTCCGTCAATATCAGCTGCAAGAGACTGGATTTCTGAGAGAGTTTCAAGTCTTGCTGATGCTCTGAGGATTGTACGGGCATCTGCTGCAGTAATTTTACCGTCATCATTCACATCACCGAGTGAATAATCATCATTATAATCATCGCCACCGGTTACAGGCAGTCTCGGCAAATCTGCATCGCAATAATCACACTTATAATTTTTATCAACATCAGCATGACTACCTGTAGCATCAACATAATTATCTTTATATGAGTCACCGCATTCGCATGTGTATGTTGTATAGCCCTTTTCTGTACATGTGGGAGCTGTAACAACTGAAGTATAACTGTGTTCATGAACAGTATCATTTTTAATAACACTAATCATACTTCCCATCGTTTCAACATCGACATTTTCCTTTGACTGATTCAAACATTGTTCAACTGCTACAGCAACAAAATGATCTTTTATGGGAGCATCAGCAGATACTTCAAATGTAATAGAAAACAGTTTGCCTGAACTGTACTCATCCTCCGCTGCAGCATACACATAGGCATAAGGGTTAGCTTCTTTATTACCGGGAGTTGGCATCATAAAATCAAATAATTTATTATCCTTTACAGACTTTATTGACATGTAAGGAGAATATTCTATTTTTAACTTCAAGTAATTGAATCCGGGGTTATTTTCAAGGTGAACATCCAATGTTACCTCTTCACCGGCTTTTACAATTGCATTCGTGATAGAAATTGTCATCCTGTTTTCTGCTAAAGCAGGAACAATTAATGATATAAGCATTGCAAATATCACAAGTATTGACATTATTGTTTTTACAGTTTTCATATTAACTATCCTTTCTTATTTATTTGGTCCCAATATGACATCCCATTCAGCAAGGTATTGCAACAAGAGTGTAGCATCAAGACCATCTATAACACCGTCAGCATTGACATCTGCTGCATAAAAATCAATATCAACCTCCCATTCAGCAAGATACTGAAGTAATGCTGTTGCATCAAGTCCGTCTATGGTTCCGTCAGAATTCACATCACCATACAATATTTCATCCGTATTATCTGGTATTGCAGTTATAAGATATTGTTCTGTTTCTCCACAAACTGAACAAGTTCTTTGATGAGTAATAGTAAACGGATATTCTGTTTTTCGGTCAACAACGACCCATTCTCCGAAATCATGAAAAACGCCGATATACTCTTCATTTTGTGTTGCACCGCATTCACATTCCTGATGTCGTATACCGTTCGCGGTACATGTTGCTTCTTTATCTGTAATCCATATCCAATTATGTTCATGAACATTCATTTCCCAGACAGCATACAGTGTTGTATCCACATCCGTTTCGAAAGTTGAACCGGGAATATACTGTGCTTCATCGGATGTAGCTGATGTACTCCAACCAACAAACGAATAGCCGGAACGCTCAGGAATTTCGCTACTGATAGTTAAACTCTGACCTTTGTTTTTCTGCTGAAAAGAAGGGCCGCCACTACCCCCGTTCGCATTATATGTAATTGTATATTCTGTGTTTTTCACTACTTCAACAAGTTTCCATTTCTGAGTATCTCTGCCGTCAAACGGAAGAACGGTAACATTTTCAGGATAATTATACCCATCAGCTGTCAAAACAAACTGCGGATTCATCATACATCTTATATAATAATATCCGCCGCCGGCATCCTCAAATCCCCAATATTTAGAATTACTTTTATTTTCATCCCATAATTTTACATCAGACTGAGATGTCAATGTATCATCTGGTGTATAAGCATTGACACAATATTGTGTGGCGTTAGCTAAACTTTTTATATAATACTGATTACTTATTTCGGTATTTTTAATTCTGAAATTCTGTTCGGCTGAGCTGTCACCATTTACGACATGAACATTTCCGTTTTTATTACCGCCTGAATCAACTCCAAGAAATTTTCCGTTGGCATTCTGAAGTTTGTATTCACCTTCGGGAATGGATTTATATGTTATAGATGGAGATGGTGTTGGATTGGGTGATGTCCCACTACTTCCAAAACCTGAGTAGGAATAATTAATGCTACCACCACTTGATGTTGGATTAACATTGATTTTATTATTACCTGAACGAACTTCAAAATGAAGATGTTTACCTGTTGAATGACCTGATGAACCCATTTTTGCAATAGGCTGACCTTTTGTTACTCTCTGCCCAACAGAAACCATTAAACTATCTTTTAGCAAATGGCCATAATACGCTTTTGTTCCATCATCCTGATTTACACGGATATAATTACCATATGTATTATAATGCTCACATTGATATCCACAGCTTACATGCCAACAAGAGTTAGCTGTTGCACCAACAACACCGTCATAAGCAGCATAAATAGTATCATCGCCGGAGGAATGAATATCTATTCCACTATGAAATCTACTACCATAACTTGACGAATAACCATACACATATGCAATCTTGCCGCCGTTATTTACAGGAAACAAGTAGTCATATGCAGCACTTGATATTATCGGGCACATACTAAAAAACATGACAATTATTAAAACAACAGCAACTACTCTTTTTTTCACTGCATAAACCTCCTGATAAATTATTTCATAATAACATTTATGCCAGAAAATGATGACTTTTCATCTCTGTTAATAGAGATAAAAATATTATTATAAATTATAAAACAATAAAAAATTATTGTCAATAAATTGGTAACGAATAACATTTTAATGTAATGAATATAGTAATATTTTGACATATAAGGCATATAGATGGAAGCTATAATTCATAATAATAAAATTACTAAATTGACAACAAAATAAAATAACAATACCACTGAATAATACATTTTTCAAACAAAAAAAATCCGGCTGAAAAACCGGATTTCTGTTTATTGATTATTATATTCAGAACAAAGTATTGATAATACCGAAAATCAGACATGAACAAAGAAATACACAAAAAAATTATCTTTCCTCAAAGGGAATATAATCTCTTCTGTTCTGAACATTCATGTAAGCAGGTCTGATGATTTTACCTGAATTAATGATTTCTTCAAGTCTGTGAGCTGACCAGCCTGCTATACGGGCAACTGCGAAAATCGGAGTATAGAGCTCTTCAGGAATGCCGAGCATCTCATATACAAAGCCTGAATAAAAGTCCACATTTGCACTTACGCCTTTATAAATTTTGCGTTTTTCGGCAATTGCATCTGGTGCAATACGTTCGATATTTGCATAAAGTCTGTATTCATCCTCAAGACCTTTTTCGACAGCAAGCTTTTCAACAAAACCTTTGAACACTTCTGCTCTCGGGTCTGAAAGTGAATATACCGCATGTCCCATACCGTAAATAAGTCCGCTCTTATCAAAAGCCTCTTTATTGAGAAGTTTCAGAAGATACTCCTTGATTTCAGCATCATCATTCCAGTCCCTGATGTTTTCTTTGATATCCTTGAACATTTTACGGACCTTGATATTCGCACCGCCGTGACGGGGGCCCTTGAGTGAGCCGAGAGCAGCTGCAATTGCAGAATAAGTATCCGTACCTGATGAAGTGACAACATGTGTGGTAAATGTTGAGTTATTACCGCCGCCGTGCTCTGCATGAAGAATCAGTGCAAGGTCAAGAAGCTGTGCTTCGAGGGGTGTGAACTTTCCGTCAAGACGAAGCATATAGAGTATATTCTCAGCAATTGAATATTCAGGCTTGGGTTCATGAATAAAGAAGCTGGAATTTTCTTTTATATAATAATTGTATGCCTGAAAGCCGTAAACAGAAAGCAAGGGAAACAATGAAATAAGGCGTACACACTGTCTTAAAACATTGCCGATTGATGTATCATCAGGCTTTTCGTCGTAAGAATACAGAGCAAGAACACATCTTGCAAGTGAATTCATAACATCACCTGAGGGAGCTTTCATTATGAAATCCCTGACAAACGATACTGGCAGTTCACGGTAATTTGACAGAACTGCTTTGAATTCATCCAGCTGAGTAGCATCAGGCAATGAACCGAAAAGGAGGATATATACCGTTTCCTCAAAACCGTATCTGCCTCTTTTTGCCATATCAGAAACAATATCTTTTACGTTATAGCCTCTGTAAAACAGCATACCTTCACAGGGTACATCCGTACCGTCAACATTTTTCTTTGACTGTATTTCAGAAATTTCTGTAAGACCTGTCAGGACACCTTTACCGTTAAGGTCACGAAGACCACGGTTTACGCTGTATTTCGTATAAAGTTCAGATTCAATTGCGCCTTCATCTAGACACATCTGCTTGTATTTTTCAAGCTCGGGTGCATTTCCAGAATAAAATTTCTTTATCAATATCTCTTCCTCCTTTTCAATGTACAATTGTCAATTCACAATGTACAATTATATATTGAATAAATTCATAGTATTTTTTGTTGTAATATCAAGTATTTCCTGTGTGGTAATATTTTTAATTTCTGCGATTTTTTCTGCAACATACTCAATGTATGCAGAGTTATTTCTCTTCCCTCTCATCGGTACAGGTGCCATATAAGGACAGTCAGTTTCAAGCAGAAGTCTGTCAAGAGGTATCATTTCTGCTACTTCAACAGGCTTTACTGCATTTTTGAATGTGACTGCACCTCCGAGACCTATATACATACCCATTTTAAGGACTTCCTTTGCCATCTCGGCACTGCCCGAATAGCAGTGAAGAACACCCTTCGGGTTATATTTTTTCAGCAGTTCCATTGTATCGGCATGAGCTTCCCTGTCATGAACAATAACGGGCATATCATATTTCACGGCAAGCTCAAGATGCTTTTCAAAAACATATTTCTGAACATCTTTAGGCACGAAATCGTAGTGATATTCAAGACCGATTTCACCCACTGCAACACATTTTCCGTGAGACAGCATCTTCTCAATTTCAAGAAGATTATCATCCTTAAAATCAAGTGCCGACTCGGGATGATAACCGCAGGCAGCATATACAAACGGATATTTTTCTGCCATTTCAAGGGATTCATGTGATGACTTTACATCAGTACCGCAGTTTATAATACCGACAATGCCCGCTTCAGGTAAGGAAGCGAGCAAAGAATCACGGTCGATATCAAATTGCTCATCATTATAATGGGCGTGTGAATCGAAAATATTATTCATTATCTGATTTTTGCTCCTACGGGCAGATCGTCAACAAAGATTACTCTTACATCGTTTTCATCTGCATCTGCAGCAAGAATCATGCCGTGGCTTTCAACACCGCAGAGTACGGCAGGTTTAAGGTTTGAAACAACAATGACCTTTTTGCCGATAAGCTGTTCGGGCTTGTAGTAAAGTGCAATACCCGATGCAACTGTTCTGGGGTTTTCAGTTCCGTCGTCAAGAGTAAGCTGTAATAACTTCTTTGCTCGTTTAACAGGCACACAATCGGTAATCTGAGCAACTCTCAGGTCTACCTTTGCGAAATCATCAATACCGATTTTTGCAATGCCTTCCAATTCTTCTGTAAGCTCTGCTCTTCTGTTATCCTTCTGAGCAGCCTTTGCTTTTGCTTCCATTTCAGCCTGAATTTCTGCTGTCAGCTTTTCAACATCAATTCTTGCGAAAAGAGGTGAAGCTGTGCCGACCTTATGACCTGCAGGAATAGCACCGAATGTCTTTATGCTTTCGTATGTGTCAATATCTGTATTAATCTGACCGAGAATTGCCTTTGAGGTTTCGGGCATAAATGCTGAAAGCTCAACTGCAATAATTCTGATGCTCTCAATGAGATTGTAAAGAACTGTTGAAAGTCTGTCTTTCTTTGCTTCGTCCTTTGCAAGTGCCCAGGGAGCAGTTTCGTCAATATACTTATTACTTCTCTTTGCAATTGTAAGAACAGCATCAAGTGCATCTGAAATTCTGAAATCATCAAATGCCTTTTCCATCTTGGGAAGTGCAGAAAGGATATCAGCCTTAAAGCCGTCGTCAAGCTCCTCTGCTACTGTGTTACATGCAAGAACACCGTCAAAATACTTGTTTGCCATTGCAACTGTTCTGTTGACGAGGTTGCCGAGTGTGTTTGCAAGGTCTGAGTTATATCTCTCAATCATTGTGTCATAAGAGATTGAACCGTCCTGTGCATGAGGCATTTCTGAAAGAAGATAATATCTTACAGCATCAACGCCGAATCTTGCAACAAGCTCGTCTGCGTAGATAACATTGCCCTTTGACTTACTCATCTTGTCCTCACCGAAAAGGAGCCATGGATGACCGTAAACCTTTGCGGGAAGGGGCTCACCCATTGCCATAAGCATAATGGGCCAGTAAATGGTATGGAATCTGATAATATCCTTACCGATTATATGCACATTTGCAGGCCAGTATTTCTTGTAAAGGTCTGAGGAGCCGTCGGGGTCATAGCCGAGAGCTGTGATATAGTTTGAAAGTGCATCGATCCATACATAGATAACATGCTTGTCATCAAATGTAACGGGAACACCCCATTTGAAAGATGTTCTTGAAACACAAAGGTCCTGAAGACCGGGCTTGATGAAATTATTGAGCATTTCCTTTTTACGGCTTTCGGGATAAATGAAGTCGGGGTTATTTTCAATATGCTCTTCAAGCTGCTTCTGATATTTTGAGAGCTTGAGGAAATACGCTTCTTCCTTTGCGGGCTTTACATCTCTGCCGCAGTCCGGGCATTTGCCGTCAACAAGCTGTGATTCTGTCCAGAATGATTCACAGGGTGTACAGTAAAGACCTTCATATTCACTCTTGTAGATATCACCCTGGTCGTAAAGCTTCTTGAAAATCTTCTGAACGGTCTTTTCGTGATAATCATCAGTTGTTCTGATGAATTTATCATAAGTTGTATTAAGAAGATCGCAGATATCCTTGATTTCACCTGCTACCTTGTCAACATATTCCTTGGGTGTGACATTTGCAGCCTTAGCGTATTCCTCAATCTTCTGACCGTGTTCATCAGTACCTGTAAGGAAAAATACATCATAGCCCTGAAGTCTCTTGAAACGGGCAATAGCGTCTGTAAGAACAATCTCATAGGAGTTGCCGATGTGAGGCTTTCTTGATGTATATGCAATGGCTGTGGTTATATAATATTTCTGTTTTTCCATTATAGTTTAATCCTCCGTAAAATTATACAGTATAGATTATACTATTTATTTCTTAATAATGCAAGTATTTCAAATAAAAAAATAACTGCGGAACAAGCCGCAGTTATCGTTATAGTTTATAAATTCTGAAAATTAAACTATGGGAATAAACTTCAACTATGAAGATCACCATAATCTGTATCAAGGTTCGCAGCATTACGGAGAATCAGTCGTGCATCGGCAGCGGATATATCGCCTGATCTGTTAAAATCTGCAGCAACAGCAGAAATATTGGCCATATAACCAGTACCATGTATTGAATCCACAGATGAACCGGTAAACAGCTGTTCAGGAGGCAAACTGTCAAGAGATGCACTTACACGAAGTGCTTTACGGGCATCAGCTGCCGTTACCTTACCGTCACAGTTGACATCACCGGAAATGACCACCCGGGATTGAATTCCCGTATCAAGCGAAACAGCAATACAACCGGTATAAACAATTCCGCTTTCTATTACTTTATCATCTGCTTTAAAAATATATTCTGAATTATTTTCTGCATAAATCTCTTCATTAAAATAGCAATAGTTTAAAGGAATGTAGTAATATACAGGATATCCTGCAGAAACATTCATAACGAAAGACATAAGCATCAGGATTAAAATAAAACAACTGATAATTTTTTTCATAAATAATCCCCCTCATTATTAAGATATACCGGAAGACATTTGTAAAACTAATCTTGCATCCGCAGCTGTTATATAATCATCATTATCAATATCACTCAATACTCTTGCCACATTGTTAGGTATTTCACTCTGAGATGAATATCTTAAAACAAGTCTTGAATCTGCAGCAGTTATTACGCCATCTAAATTTACATCACCAACAATATATCCGCTTGCATCTATAACAGCATCAAAGACATTCAATTTCCCTTCTGTATAAACTTTATCATCCAATGAATCAAGTACAGTTACATTATTAAAAATCAAATTTCGTATTTGTTGTACTGTTAAATTAGGATTTAAGCTTAATAACAATGCAACAGTACCGGTAACATAATAAAATTATATCAAACATAGTATTAAATGTCAATAATAAATAATTTTATGTAAAAAGATATTGATATCAGATAAAAAAATGCTATAATATAATTGACAAAAAAAAGGAGGTTTCCTTATGAAGAAATTTTTAGCAGTTCTGATGTCAGTTATAATTATGATGTCAGCAATGTCTCTTCTCGCATTTGCAGAAGATGATGTAACTCCCGTTATTTTCATTGACGGTATCGGTTCAACTGACACTGTCAATACAGAAACAGGCGAAACAGTGTTCCCTCCCTCAGCTGATTCAATCGTCAGCGGTGTTTCTGAGGCTGTTATTCCTCTTGTAAGCGCTGTTTCAGACGGTGATTACAACAAGCTCAGCAAGCCTCTCTGCGATGCTCTTGTAACAATCTTTGACGGTATGGCATGCGATGAAAACGGTAATCCCGTTTATCCTACAACATCTGTTTATGAAATGCCCACAGCAGAGGAAATCCTCGGCGGTCAGATTGCAATCAACAACAAGAACCTCGGTTTTGATGCTGATGAGATTGTATATTTCAGCTACGACTGGCGTATGGATATGCAGACAATTGCAGCACAGCTCAACGACCTTGTAAAATTCACAAAAGAAACAACAGGTGCTGATAAAGTCAATCTTGTCGGCTTCAGCATGGGTTCATGTGTGCTTACAACATATCTTCACGACTACGGCTATGAAGATGTTATGGATGTTGTTATCCTTTCAGGTGCTTTCAACGGCGTTTCAACATGCGGTGAACCCTTCAGCGGACAGATTGCATTCAATGAAGAAGGCATGATTGCATTCCTTAAGACTATGTTCGGCAACAGCTTTTCAGACATGCTTATTTCTGCACTTATTGATGTGCTTTATCAGTCAGGTGTGCTTGGTAATGTCCTTGAAATCGCAGAAGAAATCAACATTGCAATCCTTGACGACGTTTTTGAAATGGGTCTCAAGACAACATTTGCAAGAATGCCCGGTATATGGTCAGTAATCCCTTACAATATGTATGATGCTGCAAAGGAGCTTCTCTGCGGTGACAATGTAAGTGACGAATTCATTGCAAAAATTGACTACTATCACAATGTTCAGGGTCAGAACAAGGAAATCCTTGACGGTGTCATCGAAAACGGCGGTCACCTTGCAATCATTGCAAAATACGGCAGCACAATTCCTCCCGTATGCGTAAGTCAGCTCAATATCGGTGATATGGTTATCGACACTGTATACACTTCATACGGTGCGACATGTGCAAAGGCAAATGAAACACTCGGAAGTGACTATACACAGGCTGTTGACTGCGGTCACAACCATATTTCACCCGACAACATGATTGACGCTTCAACTGCAGCATATCCCGAATACACATGGTTCATTAAGGACCTTATGCATGCTGACCACACAGCTGCTCAGTGGGAGCTTATCAGATTCATCTTTGCATCGGAGGAACAGCCCACTGTTTCAGACAATGAAGCATATCCTCAGTTCCTCATAAGCCTTGAGGATGAAACAATCGTTCCTCATACGGCTGATAACGACTCAGGAAAATACGGTCAGACAGCAGAAAAAGGCGGCAACTTCTTTGAAAAGATTATCAATATGATAAAATCATTCTTTGAAGCCATAAAGGCATTTTTCGGCAATTTATTTTAAGGAGATTTTATAATGATAAAAGTTGGTATTCAGACATACACAATCCGTGACTACTGTCAGACAATTGAAGATATTGACAAGACTCTCAGTGAGCTTTCATCATGGGGCGTTACTGACATTCAGATTTCAGGTATAGGCAAGGTTGACTGGAATGAGCTTGCCTATACAGTAAAAAAGTATAATATGAATGTCTGCGTTACACACACTTCATTTGAAAGAATGATGAAAGAAACAGACGCTGTAATTGATGAACACCTGAATTTAGGCTGTGACTGTCTGGGTATCGGTTGCATGCCCGGTGAATATGAAAGAACCGAGGAAGGTGTTGACAGATTCATTCAGGACCTTATCCCCGTTGCAAAGAGAATGCGTGAAAGAGGCGTTCATCTTGCTTATCACAATCATAATTTCGATTTAGACCTCTTCGGAGAAAAATCAATCATAGACAGAATGCTTGAGCTCGACTCAGACCTTCTGTGGTTTGTTCCCGACGTTGCATGGCTTCAGATTGCAGGCAAAAATCCTGCAGAATATCTTAAAAAAATGCAGGGCAGAGTAAAGGTGCTTCACTTCAAGGATTATAACCCCTCAGAAGGCGAACATCCATGGGAATTCACAGAGCTCGGCAAAGGCGTTGTTGACCTTCCCGCATGCTATGAAACTGCAAACGAAATGGGCATTCCCTACATCATGTTTGAACAGGACAACAACTGGACTGTTGATGCAATGCAGTCAAGCAAAGAAGCCTTTGAGTATATGAAAAAACTCGGATAATAATTAATAAAAGAAATCTCCGTGATTCGACTCACGGAGATTTTTATTAAATGCTGTTATTCTTCTTCGGGTACTGCTTCTGCAATACTCTTTCTTCTTGCAAAAAGGAACAGTGTCAGCACAAGATACTTGACTGTCAGAAGGATTTCTGAAAAGGATGTAAGGAATGTGCTGTGTGTGCTTTTTGCAATATACATTGAATTGAGAACACCGATTGCAAGCTGAACAATCAACACAAGCACTGTGAGAAGTGCAAAATTTGAAAGCTTGTCCTTTGCGGGCATTGTGCCTCTGAGCTTCCAGATATAGATAATAAACGGAGTTGAAATTGCAACGAACTGAAGAGCGATGTTGACAATTGCAGTAAGAATCATCATATTCATTCTTGCTGTTTCGTCTTCCGCTGTAAGCACATCAAGCTGTTCATACTGAGCAATAAGGATGCTCATAAACAGTGCAATCAGTGTAAGAATAATTCCGACAACGATAAATACCACTGTCATAACAGTAAGCTTTTTGCCGAGATAATAATTCTGATTATCCTCACTGAGCTTGCAGGATTTGTTGACAACAATGAAGCCTTTGATTGTCATAATATCTGCAAAAACTGCAAAAATCATAACAAATGCAGTAAGGATAACATTCATTACAACCGAAACATCAACATTTGTTACTATATTGTTGAGAATTGAATTGAGTGTCAGGGCAATTGCAGCTGTCAGAAGAAAGGTGGTTGCCTTGTAATCGAACTGTCTTGCTATTTCGCTTTTTTTCATCTGCCTCACCTCTTAAAGACTGTTATAAACCTCTTGAGTAATTCTCATCATTTCGTCCATTTTCTGTTCCATGTCATAAACAAGCTTGAACTGAGTATGACATCTGTCAAGATTGTGCTCGGGATAAGCTGTGCCGAAATAAACATCACCGTCAAGATAGTCTGTGAGGAATCTGATACCGCATTCAAGAGTAAGAAGCTTTGCAGAGAAAGGAAGATTATCAATTTCTGCTTTTGTGAGGCTCTTACCTGCTGTTGAAAGATAACCTTCAACATAAGTTTTATAAAGATTGATATCCATTGAAACCTTTGAAAGGTCCTTTTCATCTTCTGCCGCTGTGCTTGCACCGTAACGGATTGCATCACCGAAGTCATAAAGAGCAGAGCCGGGCATTACTGTATCAAGGTCAACAATGCATACGGGCATCTTTGTTTCCGAATCAAACATAATATTATTGAGCTTTGTATCGTTATGGGTAACTCTTACAGGAATATCGCCCTTTGCAATAAGGTCAACAATAACCTTTGTGTCAGCTTCCCTTTCAAGAACAAAGTCAATTTCAGCCTTCACTTCGTCTTTTCTGCCGGCAGCATTCTTTTCGATTGCAGCCTTGAGATTAAGGAATCTCTGATATGTATCATGGAATGAAGCAATTGTTTCATGAAGTGTTTCACCGGGGAAATCTGCAAGCTGTGACTGGAAGTTACCGAATGCAGCACCAGCTCTGAAGAAAATCTCTTCATTTTCAATACTGTCATATGAGAACGCCTTATCAACAAAGTTATAGAAACGCCAGTATTCTCCGTCAGAATCCGTGAAACAGTTTTTGCCGTCTGTTGTAAAGTAAACTGAAAGTGTTTCCCTTGAAGGGTCTCCGCCTGCTTCAACAATCTTATTACGGATATGGTCCGTAACTCTCATTGCATTGTCCATAACCTCGAGAGGCTTTTTGAACACGGCTGTGTTAATAAGCTGAAGAAGTCTCTTTTCACCATTATCAAGAGTGATAACATATGTACGATTGATATGACCTGTATGAATCATTGCCCAGTCAGTCATTCTGCCTTTCAGACCATACGCTTCGAGTATTTCGTCTATTGTAGCAGGGAGTTTATCTGTAATCAACGCCATAATAATCTTATCCTTTCATAATCAAGCAGTAATAATCCGTTTATCATTATATACTTTTTTTATTAAATAGTCAACAATTT
>JAFUIY010000106.1 GCA_017473925.1 Clostridia bacterium
AGTAAAAGAAAAAAGAAAAAAGGATAAAGCCTGAAAAGAAAAAGAAAATCAAAGAAGAAAAGCAGGAAGCTTTTGATATAGAAGAAACCGAAATCGTAACAAAGGCTGAGCCTGAAAAAGAAGAGGCTGAAAAAGAAAAGAAAGAAAAAATCGACAACGCAAAGAAAGCAATCGCAGACGGCAGTAAAAAATTCTTTGATTTCATGAAGGATGCCGACAATCAGAATGAATCGGAGCCTCCCTTTGAAGCAGCAAGCAAAAACGAAATCAGGGAAACAAACAAAAAGCTTGCAGCAATCGGAAAGACAGCTCTCATAAAAAGCGGTCTGCTTGCACTTATCGGTCTTATACTCTTCATTCTTTCAGCAGTATTTGACGGCAATGAAGAAGGCAATTTCCGTGCAATGCCTCTCCTTTACGGAGGAATATGCCTTATCTTCACACTTATCGGCGCAGGAATATGCATAAAGGAAATCCTTGAGGGCTTCAGAGACATAACAAAGAAAAAAATCACACTCAACACAGGTGCAGTTTTCATTGTTTCTGCAGCGCTTATTCAGAATATCTGTGCACTGTTTACATCAAAGATATTCCCCGGCAATGTGCATCTTATTTCATCGGCAGCTGTTTTCTCACTCATATCGGTTGTACTGCCGAAGTTTTTCCTTACAAACAACTCAAGGCTTGCCGTCAGCATGTTCTCGGGACAGACACCTGTTTCAGTCTTCAAAAAAGCATCAGAAAGCGGTATTGACGGCTCGCTTAAAGAAAAATATTCCCGTGAAAGCAAGGATGTCAGATATTCCGAAAAAACTGACTTCGCAACAGGTCTTATGTCAACACTGACAAATGCAGTTCCCCGTCCCTTTGCATCAAATGCATCATATGTGTTCATACTTGCCTTTGCATTTGTCGTAAGTATTGCCTCGGGTATCATCTGCCGTGATTTCATGACAGGCGTTACTGCTTTTTCGGCAACAGTCATAACAAGCATTCCCGTGACATATGTATTGTCAGCTGCAGTTCTTCTTTACAACACAAACAGCATGCTGTCAAAGAACAGGTCATCCCTTCTTTCCTACCGTTGTGCAACCGGAGTGACTAAAACGGGCGCAATCATTTTTGATGCCGCAGAGCTTATCGAACAGTCGGCATGCAGTGTTCACGGAATAAAGACCTTCGGGCACACAGACCCGAGGAAATCCGTTCTTTACTGTGCATCGGCAGTCAACGGTGCTCTGTCTCCCCTTGCAGGAATAATGAAGCAGGTCACAGACCAGAGCGACGAGGAGGTACCCGTTGCAGAGGATGTTTCGGTTTCTGTTTTCAGCGGTATCACAGCAACGGTCGAAGGAAGAAGAGTGCTTCTCGGCAGCCGTGAATTCCTTAAGGAAAAGGGAGTAAATGTGCCTGACGATAACTATGAAGAGAAATTCATAACAGGCGACAGAAAGCTGCTTTATCTTGCAGTTGACGGTGAATTCTCAATGCTTTTCATCGTAAGCTATCACATAAAGAGAAGTGTTTCGGCATTCCTGAGATACCTCAGCAACAAGGATATCCGTTTCATTGTGCATTCCTCTGACCCGAATATCACACCTGCATTCATTGCAAAAAAATGCAAGCTTGATGAAAGCAGCATCACTGCAGCAGAGGATACAGAGTGTGCATACCTCAGGGACAAGGAGAGCAAAACAGCCTCGGCAATGCCTGTTGATGTATTTACGGACGGAAAGCTCACTTCCCTTTCGGTGCTTATCAGAAGTGCATTTTCACTCAGGAAGCTCATTGAAATGCTTCCCCTTGCAGTGTATGCATTTTCCGCAATCAGCGCATTGCTTGTTTCAGCACCCATGCTCACAGGCAGTGCATTCATGGTAAGCAATATTTATATTATTCTCATCAGAGCCGTGGGCATTGTTGCCGTCACCGTGCTCGGAGCATTACAGACAAAGAAACAAGGAGTGAAGTAATTGGAATATATACTCGGACTTTTTGACGGTGAATTATCATGGCTTGATGTTGTGATAAGAGTTGTCGTTGCAGTACTCATAGGTATGGGCATCGGCGTTGAGCGAGAGCTCGCAAACCACCCTGCAGGCATGAAAACACACGCTCTTGTGTGTCTCGGTGCTGCAATCACAACAATGATATCTGCTGAAATGTGCTATTCACTCATGGGCAATGAAGCCCTTGACGCTTCATCAAAGGTTGACATGTCACGAATTGCCTCAGGCGTTGTATCGGGTATCGGTTTCATCGGTGCAGGTGCAATCATCAAGGCAAAGGACGGCTCCGTCGTCACAGGCATAACAACTGCGGCAACGGTATGGATAAGCGGCTGTATGGGACTTGCAATCGGCATGGGTTATTTCAGAATAATCATCATTGCAATGCTTGCTATCCTCTTTGCAACGATAACACTCAAGTCCCTTGAAGACAAATTCATCAAGCACAGAGGAATGCGTTATATTGAAATCATCACAGAGGACAAAAACAGCGCACTTCCCGTAATTGAAGATTATTTCGACCGTAAGCAGGTTACTGTAACATCCTTTGACTGCACAACAGTCAATCCAAATGAAAACGATGACGAAGCAAAAAAATTCTGCTGCCGTTATTTCCTGAGAATTCCCAAAGGCATTCCCTTCAACACCATCATGAGGGAGATTGCAAGAATGGAAGAGGTAACAGAAGTGTATGAATCAAACGCTTCATCAGCAACACTTAAAAAGACCGCAAGGTCACAGATGTAAAAAAAACAGGCTGACAGTCAGCCCAATATCATTAAGTTAAGAGACGAGCAAAAATAAAAAAGCATCTGACGTTTGCGAAAAAAGCAAAGTTGGATGCTTTTTAGTTATGAAGGCACGACAAAAAGACAGACTTGTGTCTGTCAAGAAAAACTTGTAAAAAAACA